>SKPU01000185.1 GCA_007119335.1 Syntrophomonadaceae bacterium | reverse complement strand
GAGCGTTACCCGCTAGCTTCTCCCTTTGAGGAATAAGCAAGGTATAGGTTTAAAACGTTAAGATTTGTCGCAGGGGCTTAAATAATATTATAGCAAACATTTGCGTTTATTTATCAAAAATGTTTGACTAAACTAAATACATATGTCATACTATTATCAATAGAGATCCGAAAGGGCAAAACTGCCGAAAGGTTGTGACGCAAAGCTAAAGGGGCTAAAGCTTATTCAGGCCAGAGCCAGCCAGCTGCCGGTAAGCAGTTTAGCTCAAAATCCCCCGGTAATAGCAGGAGGGATTTTATATTTTCATCCGCTTTTTATATTAAGAGGTGAGATTGATGGGTTTGGAGTCCGCTATTAATAACCCTTCGGAATTGGAAGAGGCCGTTCAAAACTACAAATCAAGCAGCGGTAAACAGGATAAAGAGAAAGTGATTAGAATCGGCCGGGAGCTGGTTAAATATTATGCCGGTGTTTACAGTCCGGGAGTTGTAGATAAAAACCTGAGAAAAGCTGCTTCTGAGGGCTATATGTACGCTTTGGATAATTATGATCATTCCCGGGGAGTTCTTTTCTCAACCTATGCAACGCACTGTATAATCAGCGAAATTCGCCATGAGCTAAGAAGCAGGAAGATGTTCAATACTCCGGAATGGCTGCAGCGTATCCAGGATGAAGTGGTAAGGGCTACAGAAGAATTGGCCAGGGATAATAATCCCCTGCCTACCCTTCAGGATATTGCTGAAAAGGTTAATATTTCCGAAGAAGGTGTGGTTGAAGCGATGCAGGCCGGCAGCGTTTCCCTGCAGGATATTGACTTATCCACTTTGAAAAGCCTGCGGCGTGAAACTTTTAAAATGCCTATTGAAGATGTGATTACTTTACGCAAATCCTTAGATAGACTTTCTGATCTGCAGAAAAAAGTTCTTTCTTTAATATCACTGAACCTGAGTGAATTGAACCTGGCCATCGAAGAAGAAGAGCTCGAATTGACCAAAACCCAGGCCGGTTATATCAGGATGGCAGAAAATTGCGATCAAATTGCGGATTGCGGGGAAAGTGCATTATCTTACAAGATTGATTTTCCGGAACAATTTGAGCAGGATGATGTTCTGCGTTATTTTGAAGTGCTCTCCGACGAATTTGGTCTGCAGTTGATAGATCTTTTATTTAAAGGCGAGCTGAACCCTGTCGATAATCATTATTTGAGTATGCCTGTAGAAATCAACCTGCAGGGTCGGTACAGAGGATTGCTGCA
This sequence comes from Syntrophomonadaceae bacterium, assembly GCA_007119335.1. GTDB lineage: Bacteria > Bacillota > Dethiobacteria > DTU022 > DTU022 > B1SED10-74M. The sequence continues at coordinate 5,537 of SKPU01000185.1, read as the reverse complement.
GTATTTGAATCACCTCCGTTATGAAGAAAAAGCAGTAATAGTTGATCAGGTTAAAACCAGCCGAAATGAGAAAATACCGGCCCGGACCAACATATCGATAAAGGCGCGCATTTTTTTCCGCAGTGAAAGCTAACTCTATTGGGCAGGAGTTGCCGATTACCTCTGGAATATTAGTATTACAGGTTGATAGCCGAGCTTAGGATGCTTTAAATGTGTAATGCTTATGACAGCTGATCAGGAAAAGGCCGGTGTAAGATACTTTTGAATTTCATGATTACAAAAGCAACCCCTGTTGATAAAGAAGCCATAGTAAACTTAAGTCTCTATTTTCAAAATGATTATCTCGACCGGGTAGTCGACCGATGGATTAAAGAAGAATCCGGGGGTCTTTACCTGGTTTGGCATGAAGGCGATCTGGTAGCTTGTTGTGCCCTTTCTTTCTTGTCTGCAGCTGAAGGTTGGCTCCATGGCATGCGTGTTCATCCGGACTACCGGAGGCAGGGTATTGCCTATAAATTAAACAGTTACCTGCTTGAAGTGGCGAGGAGTGAGGGCTTGAAGGTTGTTCGGCTGCTCACAGCGCCGGATAATTACCAGGCTTTAGGGGTGGCCGAGGGGTTGGGCTTTTCGGTTAACGGGGCAAAGCGGCAAATCATTTACCAGGCAATGCTAAACCGCACTGCATGCGCTACTCCCGAAAACTCCATAACTTTTAAGCTCTGTTCTGAATCAGACCTGGCTGATATCAAAAATTTTATATCATCTGGACCTGCTTCTGAAGCTTTAAATGGTTTGATGTTTTACCCCGGATTTTACTGCCGCATCCTTACTGATCAGGATCTGTTAGAGGCAATTAAAAGAGAAGAGGTTTATCTAATCTCCGGCCAGGGTCTTCGGCGGGGGATGATGGTGGTGGTCAAAGATAAAAAAGATAACCACCTGGTCTTAGGGTATTTAGATGCACCGCTTGAAGACCTGCCCTCCCTGCTACTAATGTTCAACCAGTGGGCAGAGGAAGGGTATCAGTACTATAGTTTTAATCTGCTTCAAAAGCAGTACGCAGTTCTGCAGTCATACCTGGAAGATACTTTTGGCAAATATGAGACCGAACAATTTTTAGTAATGGAAAAAAGCTTATACTGATCTATCTATCAGCCGGTCACTCTATAGAGATTGATTTCCGGGTCATTGTAGCTTTTATGCGGCATTCATTGCATATTGCCAACATGAACTCCAGCTTGTTCCACCTGCTGCTTTGTGATATCCTGAGCCTTGCAAAGTCTAGTGCAGTTGGATAATTAATAGGAGGCATTATTTATGATGAACACTGCTAAAAAGTCTAAAGTATCCCTGGTCAAGACTAGTAAAAGGGCGGAGGGGATCAGGAAAAGTGTAGAGCTGCTCGACATCAATCCGGTCCAGGGCAAAAAAGTAATCCTCAAGCCAAATTTTAACACCGCCGACCCTTACCCGGGTTCTACTGATCCGGAAACCTTGCGGGAGCTGATTAAATATTTACAGGAACTGGGCGCAGAAAAAATCACCATCGGCGAAAGAAGCGGCCCGGTTAAAACTTCTGAAGTTATGGAGCAACTGGGAGCTTACAAAATTGCTGAAGAACTTGGAACAGAGATAATCAACTTTGATGAACTTCCCGCAGAAGAGATGGTTAAAGTTAATCCCCCGGGCAGCCACTGGAAAGACGGCTTTGAAGTGCCCAGGATGCTTCGGGATGCTGAATGCATAGTAGCATCACCCTGCTTGAAAACCCACCAGTTTGGTGGAATATTCACTATGGCATTAAAGCTTGCTGTGGGAATTATCCCTAAAGCGGGCACAACCTATATGAAAGAGCTCCACTCCTCACCCCACATGGGTAAAATGATTGCAGAAGTCAATTATGCTTATAAGCCGTGTCTCTTTATCATGGATGGGATGGAAGCCTTTGTTGAACAAGGCCCGATGACCGGGACAAGAAAACGCGCGGATTTATTCTTGGCCGGAACAGATCCTGTTGCTATTGATGCGGTAGGAGTCGCCATCTTAAAAGAGCTCGGGTCAACCCCTGAAATCATGGATACCGCAATATTTAAACAAGAACAAATTGCCAGGGCAGTTGAACTGGGTCTTGGAGCAGCTCATCCCGGCGAGATTGAACTGATCTCAGGTGATGCTGAAAGTGAAAATTATGCCTCTAAAATTCGCAGCATCCTTGAGCAGGGTTAGTTAAAATGTACGGCGCATGGCCCCGGTTTGGATCACCGCTACGCCAAAGGACAGGGCAATGACAAACAAGGCAGCGCTAAAAGCAGCGCGGGCGAACCAGGAAATAACGGCAGGAAAGGCGGAGCAAGGCACTGAGGAAAGGTCAGCATGCTTATAATATAAAATACTGCTTAACATATATAACAGGATATTTCAGATTCCTGTTATATTCTTTTAGAAAAGCAAAGATCCGATCCTGGTTACAATACCTCCTGCAAAAAAGGCCAGCAAAGTGGTTATAAGCAGGATTGCCACCGCTGTGGAAAGTTTAAATTCCCTGGCCACAGTAGCCACAATAGCTATACAGGGTACGTAGAAAAGGCCGACCACTGCACCGGTAAAAAGCTGGAGGGTGGTTAATTCCATATCGAGCAGCGGGAGGACAGCAAGTTCTCTGCGGAGGACGCCGAGAGCCAGGGGCGCTGCAGCTGCTTCCGGCAATCGGAGCCAGCCGGTAACCAGGGGACTGATCGCTTTGCCCCAGGCAGCCATTAAACCGGTTTCATAGAGCACTGAGGCCAGGGCTACTGCACCAATCATGGGCAGGGCTCCATCTGTAATGTAAAGTTTCATTCGTAACCAGAGCTTCTTGAGGGCTACATTGAAGCGGGGCAATAGCAAATCTGGGATTTCCGTTAAAGTAGCCTGGCGATCACCTTCAAGATAACGGTTTAATAAAAGTCCGGCAGTGATCATAACCAGGAAGCCAAATATGAATACAGCGAGCATGACCGTTATCGAACGGGCAGCGAGCAGAGAAATAAAAGCTCCTGTCTGTGATATGCAGGGCACTGCCAGGCAGATTAATATCGTAACAATCATCCTCTCTTTATGTGAACCAAGGGCCCTGGTCCCCATGATAGCAGGAATTCCGCACCCATATCCGATCATTAAGGGAATTATACCCGAACCGGGCAGTCCGATCCGGTTAAAAAGGCCATCCAGCAAAAGAGCCAACCTGGGGAGGTATCCGCTATCTTCAACCAGGCTGAGAACCGTATAAAAAGAAAGGACGTAAGGCAGGACCAGGGTGAAAGGCCATTCCAGTCCTTTGACCAAAAAGCCGTATTCACCGATAAATATATTCTGAATTACTCCGGCCGGGACAACTTCGGTAACCAGGTTAACGATCGGAGGTATGATCAGAAGGTTAAACAAAGGGAGGAGGATGAACTGGCGCAGCCCCATTCCAACCCCTACCACGGCCATGAAAATAACTGCTAAGATAACGGCGGCCAGGGGCAGGCCGGGCCAGGGGTTGGTCAGACGGCGGTCCCATTCTTCACTGTGAGGGCTACCGGTTGGACTTATCCGGCGCAAAACCTGGGAGGTCAGGGTTTCAACCTTTTCCCAGCTGGCTGAAAGATTCTGGATTTCCCGTTCATGATCGAGCGCTGTCTTTTGCCCGGGATTTTTGTTCAAAGCTGCGGAAATTTCCTTCTCCAGCTGTTCAAGCCCTTCACCGGTGATAGCAACAGTGGGGACAACCGGCACATTCAGGGCAGAAACGAGTGCATTAACATCTACCAGGAAACCTTTCTCCCTGGCCAGATCACCCCGGTTCAGAGCTATTATCAGCGGGACGTCAAGTTCTAAAAGCTGTAAAAGCAGGTAAAGCCCGCCTTCAAAATTGCGGGCATCTAAAACATATACAAGCAGGGATGGTTTTTCTGCTGACGGATCATGTTTAGCGGTATCAGACGCAGGACTGCAGCAGGAGGAAGAAACAGGGCGAACACAGTCCGCTGCGGTTTTTCCGCAGACCATATTTACAGCTACTTCTTCTGCTTCACAGGTTGCACAAAGCGAATATGTCCCAGGGACGTCGATTAAATCGACGGCTTGACCATTTAGGTTGATCAATCCGCGGGCATAATCTACTGTTGTTCCGGTATAATTAGCGACCCTGACGTTTAAACCGGTCAGGTAATTGAAAATGACACTTTTACCGACGTTAGGAGTGCCCATCAATAATACGGTATGCTTCATCTGATTTTTCTTCTCCATAATCAGAGGCTGACAATTATCTTTTCTGCTAACAGACGGCTCAGAGCAATTTGCCTGTCATCTACTTTTACCAGCAGCGGCCCGCCAAACAGCTGGCAACCCTTGCAAAGAATCTCTTTCCCGGGTCTGAGACCGAGTGGATACATCAGTGGGTTTTCAGGAACTTCCATAATTGTTCCCTGTATACCAGGAGAAAGTTCAATCAATGGTAGCGTTTTTTGCAGTAGATCGCCTGCAGGCATATTGGTCATTTTAGGCACGCTCCTCATCTAAACTCGGAATTCAGTTAGTTTACACTAACAAATATCCCTAAAAATAGGTTTTTTCTACATTAACGAGATTATCAATCAGCCAGTTAGTTTACACTAACTATTTTAAAGTTATCTCCTGCTTATGTCAAGCTTTATTTTTAAAATGCTAACAGCAATCGAATTTTTTGACAAAACATAAGTATTGAAATATAATATTGAGCAAGAATAATTTGGATAAATAGTTAATTAAGTGGGAAACCGGTAAGGTCAGGCAGGTTGCGGTTGACTGCCGGTGGACGAAAAACTGAATTGAAAGGACCGGCTGCGGCAATCAACAAACTTAAAAAGAAATATAAATAGAGAAATAGTTGATTGCTAGCACTTTATATCAGGGAGGAAGTGCAATAAATGCCTACAAAAAGTATAGTCGCTGTATTTATGGCTTTGATCTTCATCCTCAGTCTGAGCTCCTCTGTTTTAGCTTCAACAAACAGCACCAGGTATGAAAAATGGTATAACCTGGACGGTGATATATCAATTAAAATGCAGGCTGGGAGTGATTGCAGCGCTTCCGGAAAACATCAAACCCAGGTTAGCGGTGTTGGGTCACTGCAACGGCATGACCTGATCAAAATGAACAAAGCTGAATTATTATCGCAAAATGAAGGTCAGTGGGTTGCTGACCCTGATTCATTACGCGGACTGGAAGTAGCGTCATCCTTTTGGTTAAATGATGAAGGCGACTTTGATGGTCCGGAGCAGGTATTTGCGGTTAGTGTGGATGCTGATGCAGGTGAAGAAGGCTATCTTGCACAGGACATATCATCAGTAGAAGCAACTTATGATCAAGGCAGCTTAGATAAAGGTTCGCTGGCGATTTCTCAAGATGCCCGGACTTCAGGGGGGAAACTTAAGCGCTATGTTGGGGTTCACCCCGACTTCCGTGGGTCCGATGACCCCAGAACGCCGACCCGGGATCAGGGCCGGGTGGGGCCGGACACCGAGACACCGGTG
>SKPU01000048.1 GCA_007119335.1 Syntrophomonadaceae bacterium | reverse complement strand
CTCGCTCATTCCCGCTACTATAATCAGCTTTTTAACCCTGGTTATCGTCTCCCTGCTGACCCAGAGAAAATATCCGCCCCGGCCGATGCGCACCCGGGACGGAGAAGATATGAGCAAAATGCCGAAATTTTTCTGGTCTTCCACTGATAAATAGGCATTATCACTTTCAAAATACTATCTTTCCCGCTAATCACGTCTATACTGCGATTAATACGGCTTTTCGCTCTATTTTTTCCAGGCCACCGGCATCAAGCAATAATATAAAAATGAATTAACAACATTAACCATTGAATTGGACATATTAAAACCGGGGCAGTTGATTAGGGCCGCCCCGGCTAATTTATTCGTTAAGTGACTGATTTTACAGGCTATGTCTATTTTTGGGATTGCAGTTCCATCGGTTTGTCACAACAAACCAGGGTTCCCACCCCTTCTTCAACAACTTTCACCACGTTGGTGCAAACCTGGCATTCATAAACCTGTTCTTTTTTCGTAGACATATCATAACCTCCTGTTTTTTTAACAGTTTTTTAAAAAATACCTGTAATCTAGCAGCAACCACCGTCACATTGTCCCTGGGGACTGGGATCACTGATTGAAAAACCGCCTCGCGGGCCATCATGAAAGTCAATCATCTTCCCATCAAGGTAACCTGCAATATCTTTGTCGAAAACAAACTTGACTGGTCCTGCTTCTTCTACGATATCTTTATCTTCCTGAACCGACTCATCCAGAGTCAGGCCGTACTTAGGGCCACCTCAGCCAACTCCACTCACATAAATACGAACATGTGCATCGTTGAGATTTTCTTCACTGGCCAACACTTCATTAATTTTTTCCTGGGCTGCATTTGTCACTTGCAACATTTAAAACACCTCCTTCATTTAGCCATCAAATTATTCTGCCTGGATCATAACAAAATCAGGCTTAGAAAAGAACCTTTACGATGTCTGCCGCTTCTTCACTGGCAATCCGGTAATGAACCTCAGTTCCTTTTCGCTCACAGCTGATTATGCCCATATCCCGTAACCGGCCTAGATGCTGTGACACCGTCGACTGTGATAGTTTTAAGCAATTTTGCATGGCAGAAACATTACACTCTTCGCGCTGTAAAAGCTCACGAACTATACATAGTCTAACCGGGTTGGAAAGTGCTTTCAGCAAAGCTGCTTTTTCCCTGATTATTTTCATTTCTTCTATTAGATCCATTCAGGTTCCCTCCTACTGACATTATTATATCATAATATTATAATCATGCAAGTGATTTAATGTACTGTTGATCTTTACTCGAGCTAATCAACCCTGCTCATTGAATGAAACAGGGATTGGGTAAAGGCAGCCATTATAGATCTTTCTCTCTGTCCAGGGTAAACTCCCAGGCACAATAACAATCTTGTGGATGCTCATCCGGTGGACAATAAAGGCACCTGGTTTTTATGCGGGGATCGATGGTGCGGGCAAAATGGGCATATTCGACCATTCCAACCGGGCGGCAGGGAAATTCGGGTAATTGCTTGCGCTTACGGGCACTCTGAACACGACATTCTTTCATACGAAATATCAGTGTTTTTCTGTCCTCTTCAATAATTTCCTGGGTGTTAATTAAGCTGTATAATCTATACTGCAGGGCCTCTTTAAGAGCGCTAATTCCTCCTCCCGGTTCTATACTCAAAAAAGTCATAATTCGCTTTGCTTCAATAACTGTGAATTGTTCCCACGCAGCGGCATCCAGCCTGATCGCCTCATCCATTCCATAGGTTTGCTCGACCTTTTGAAACCAGAGGCCATCATGTGCCAGCCATCTTTTTGCAAAATCCGTTAACATATACTCGAGCTGGTCCCTGGATAAACTTTTCACATCCAACCCTATTCACCCCTCAAAATATTTTTATATATCTTCTGCAATCTCCCGGCTAAATCCTTCCAGTCAGCAAAGCTCATAATTGTATATCCTTCATCAAAACTGAGAACAACAAGCTTTCAAAACCAAACTTTCTTCAGGATATGTGTAACCGAGAAAAGTATTTTTTGCCGGATATTTCATGATACTATATTAAGCAGGTTAAAATTAATAAGCAAATTAGGTGAAAGTAAAAAACTATCTATGGCCAGATAAAAAAGGGCGGTTAGATAATGAACGAAACAGCGGAAATAACTATCATCAGGACCTCGCAATTTGCAAACAACGCTAGATACTACGATATTTTTGTCAACAACGAGCATAAAGAAAAAATTGCCGATGGTGAAGAAAAGTCCATTTTAGTAGCTCCTGGAAAACAAAAAGTTCATTTACAACTTGACCGGGCTAAAAGTAAAACAATTGAATTAGATTTGTCTCCGAAGGAAAAAGCCCGCTTGCTTTGCGGCAGTAAGTTAACAGGCCCTAAAGTCTGGCTTGCACTATTTTATATGTTCTCCACTGATAAACTCATCTACCTGGCAACATATCCCGAAAAAACAGGAACCCCCGTCAAAACGGAAGAAACCTGGAAAGAGATCAAGGAAAAAGGAATGAAATATTTTGTCTTAAGATACGGTATTCTGGGCTGGGGGTTACCAACAGGTCTTATTATGTCAATACTGCTCTCATTAATAAATATCTTTGGCAATACAGACATTGCAATTGGAGAAATTTTAATCAATATGCTGCTGAGCATTAGTATTTTTTATGCTATTAGGAATTCCATATGGATTTTTGATGTGGAGTGAAGCCAACAAGCACGTCAAAGAATAAAAAAGCACTTAGTCTCGAATAATAAATACACAGAAATGGCGGGAGTAGATGGGAATCGAACCCACCGCAGGGGGCTGCCCTGCCACTGGATTTGAAGTCCAGGAGCGCCACCAGGCCGCTAACTACTCCCTTATAATTAAATAAAACTGAAGGCTGCAGTTTATCTTGCTTTAAACGCTCATCCAATATTATAGTTCTTTTCAATCAAACAGGCAAGTTGGAGAGTAAAAATTTTGATCAAACAATTTCTAAAAATACTTCAACCAGTTCAGGATCGAATTGAGACCCAGCACAATTTTTCAGCTCTTCGAGAGCTTCTTCTTTAGTCTTCACCATACGGTACGGACGATCGTTAGTCATAGGATCGTAAGAATCTATGATAGATAATATCCGGCACTCCAATGGGATGTCACTGCCTTTTAATCCCAGAGGATAAACGGTACCATCCCATTTTTCATGGTGCCGCAGGATCAAATTAGCAACATGGGCAAGATCCGGTGATGCCTGGGCAATACGATAACCCTTTTCAGGATGTTGACGCATGATCTGCCATTCTTGATCCGTCAATCCACCCTTTTTAAATAGTATGTAGTCGGGGATACCGACTTTGCCAAGGTCATGAACCTGGGCAACCAAGGATAGATCCGTGATACGGTGCTGATCCAATCCAACCTTTTTCCCCATCATCACACAAAGCTCTTCAAGCCTGTCAGCATGTCCGCTGGAGATATAATCACGCTCAGATAAAGCTGCCATTAAAGCTCTAACTACCTGGTTTCGTGCGCTTTCACTACGCTTTTGTTTATCCAAAAGCATATTATTGTTTGTTTTTTTCAAAACCTCTTCCAGATCATCTGACGAATCATCACTTACCGAGTAACCTAGCGATATACTGATTGGTATATTGTCATTATTACAGTTGTAGTTATCTACTTCAGCCAGTATAGCGCTCATTACTTCTTCACCTGAACGACCAACAGCTCGAGGCATAATAGCCACAAACTCATCTCCGCCCACCCTGGCCAGGATATCATCTTTCCATAAAGGCTTTTGCAACAAATCCGCACAGATATTAAGAATGCGGTCTCCTTCCTTTTGCCCCATTGTATCATTAATCAGTTTCAGACCATCTAGATCGGCAGAAAGAATAATCACCGGATTTGCGTGACCACCCTCTAATCTTTTAATCTCATTTTCAAAGTAAACCCGGTTATAAAGGCCGGTCAGTTGATCATGCAGGCTTAGAAATTCAAGCTGTTGCTGAACGCGCTTGTGCTGTTCACGTATTGCAGCTTCACACAGCTCACGCTCAACAGCCGGAGCAAGCCGGGTAAGATTATCGTTCATGATATAATCATGGGCTCCTGCTCTCATAGCTGTAACTGCAACCTCTTCCCCAATAGTTCCTGAAACTATAAAATAAGGCAGATCACGACCGCTTTCTTTTAGCACTTCTAAGGCTTCAGGCGCGCTGAAATTAGGCACCGCATGGTCTGATATGATAATTTGCCATCTCGGATCCAGCAAAGCATCATGCAAGCCTTCCCTGGTTTCAACTCGGGTATAAATCGACTCATACCCACCCTTTTTCAATGACCGCAACAATAACAGCAAAGCATCTTCAGAATCTTCTACTATAATCACACTTAAAAGGGTCATGCGCGCCTCCCCCATTAATTCCATTCTAGATGTCAAATTATAATCAATATCTATAATCATTCTGATGATAGCAAAACTGGTCAGAAATAGTTTAGCTAAGAAAAGAACATACATTATCTAATCACAAAAGCCAAGAGTGATAAATTTTAAAATCACGGGAATAAACAACCAGTTAGAAGAAAAAGGACAGGAAATATTTCATCTCATTCCGGTTATGAGGCTTTAATCACTCTTGAAATTGAACTTTTGCAGTTCCTGGTTTAGACTTTCATCTGAAACCCGCAGTTCTTCTGTAACTATGGCAAAACCGCGGCCCTATTAGATAGAAACTTATGACGACTGGCTGATAAAACCTCAAGCAGTTTTTAATCTTTTTAGGCTCGGAAAATGTTTTTACTTATTTTTTTAGATGAATTAATCGGCCTTCCCTCGAAAGGTAAGTAAATTTAAAGTTTTCCTTAATCCATTCCAGGGCTTTAGGGTGGTATAAGAATACATGAGTAGGATCTTTAACATAATACCATTGACCAAAATCAATATAATCATCATACATTTCAGTCATGCAGTATATTGATCCATTTGGCTTTAAAAGTGAGTTTAACAACTTAAACTCTTTAAATGGCATGCTAAAATGTTCGACCACTTCACAGCAGACTATAAAATCATATTTTTTTGTCAAAGCTGCCTGATTGTGCCAAAAATAAGGATCGTATAGTTCAAGAAAATAACCCTGTTCGCTGAGTAGTTTTGTTGCAACCGGTCCTTCGCCGGCTCCGTAATCAAGCCCACTAGCTTGAGGACTATAAGTTTCTTGAACCTTATCTACCAGAGGCTGCACAAAACGCTGATAACCAGGATCATTAACATCATTGTTGTGTTGTTCATAACGTTTTTTTTCATCTTCCGGCGAAAGGTGCATGTCCGGATCCATCATTATAGATTGACAGTTACTGCACTGGTAATAGCGCTTCTCCCTGAAAAGATAAAAAAATTCTGTAGGCGCTGAGCATAATGAACATTTCTCGCTTCTAGACAAAGATATTCTCCCTTCGGTGAAAAAACGGTTGCCCTTTTTAGTTTAAGGACAACCGATATATAAGTGGGACAAGGGGACAGGTTTTCCTTATCTCACCTACCAACTATTTTTAAGCTTACTCAACAATATTTTCAATGTACTTGTCCAGTTCGTCTTCAATTTTTTCATCCAGCGGTGGGTTTTGGTAATCCTGCAGTACTGCTGTACAGTAATCATGGGCCCGCTGGGCAATGTCTACAAATTCTGCGGTGCCCGCATAATTTTCCCTGGCGCTCACAATAGGGATGCGCATTTCTTTCATGTGTTTGAAAGTATGTTCATCGGAGATATAATTACCACCACTGCCGACCCCGGTAATTGTGTCAACAGCAAGCGTATCCTCATTAACCGGGAAGCGTTTGCCATAAGATTTCGCCATACCGAGCATTTCATCGTCGATAACGAATTTTTCATAAGACATGGTCATATAGTTTTCTTGTAACCCGGCAGAATGAAGCATAAAGTTTATTCCGCTCAGGACACAGGTATTTAAGACCATCATAGATTCTAACCCGCTCTGAGCATCCGGAATAAGGGCATCGGTCAGTGAACCGCCACCCCGGGAGGGTATACCGTAGAAACGGGCTAACTGAGCAATTACAGAAAACATTTTTACAGATTCCGGGCTGCCGATAGCAAGGTTACCGGTTCGTAAGTCCACAATACTTGAAGCTGAACCGAAAACTACCGGAGTACCGGGATTAATTAGCTGAGCCAAAACAATACCGGATAACACCTCAGCACACTGCTGAACAAGAGATCCAGCTAGTGTAACTGCGGAGGTTGTTCCGGTCATCGCCAGGGCAGATATAAGCACCGGCTGATTATTGCGGGCATATACCATCAGGGCATCCAGCATTCGTGGATCAAACTGCAGCGGACTGTTAGTGTTAATCAAGGAAATCAGAGCGGGATTCTCTCTGACTCTGTCAACTCCACCAAAAATTATTCCGGCCATTTCCAAAGATTCCTGGGCTTTTTTGGCACCCATAGCACTGCCCATCAGGCATTTATCGGTATGCTTAACAGCTGCCTGAAACATCTTAGCATGTCTCAGATGATCATCAATATCATTCGGTTCTACTACTACACCGCCTACAACATCAATGTTTTCGCTGTTCCCGCAAAGCTTGGTAAAAGCTATATAGTCTTTATAATTTGCATTTCTTCTTTCAGCCTGGACATAGTCCATTACGTAAGGAGCACCATAACCGGGTGCGTGAACTGTATTATTCCCACCGACAACTACACTATTCTTCGGATTTCGGGCATGGAGCGTGAACTCAGCAGGCGCTTTGGCCACTTGTTCCATAACCAGTTCGGGTGGGAAAAAAACTTT
>SKPU01000126.1 GCA_007119335.1 Syntrophomonadaceae bacterium | reverse complement strand
TCTCTGAACCAAGATTGGCCGTGCCTTCATTGGATGGAATCAGGCAGCGGCTTTTTGAAATCCCTTTAAATCTAAAGGTTAATCCCGGCCTCGATCTTTCGATGTTTTACCATCCCCAGACTGAAACAGAATTACTAAACCTACGCAATTATCTTATTGAACGAAAAGATAATGATGAAGAAGACTCTACTGACCGCTGGATCAGAATGATTGCAACCAATCGTCTAACAGGGCATTCAAAAGGGTTCTTCTCTGTTTATACTATGCCGCCAAATCAGGCAGTTTCAGCCGAGCGGCAGAAAAAAATCAATTTCCAACGTAACCAGAAACCGGAATATCGCTGTGTCAAATCTTTAATCATCAAAAAGAGCTTGCAGCTGCTTCGTAATATGTCAAATGAGCAATTAATTAGTCTGCATAATGCTGCTGGCAGCGCAATTTTTTTAGAAAAGAAAGCATCTGAAACAGGAGAAATCGCCTCAGAAAGTGTCAGCCTGACGGTTACGTCACCGCCTTTTCTGAATGTAGTGCAATACTCCGAAGATAACTGGCTGCGCAGTTGGTTTAATAATATCGACATGCAAAATATTGAACAGCAAATGACTATGGCTACCTCCTTAAAAGAATGGTCCTCGGAAATGAGTAATGTATTTAAAGAACTTTACAGGATTACCAGGCCTGGTGGATGGGTCGCTTTTGAGGTTGGTGAAGTCAAAGGGGGCAGCATTAAATTGGAAGAAGCAGTTATTCCCTTAGGCTTAAATTGTGGATTTCAATGTATCGGGGTTGTTGTTAACCAACAGGACTTTACAAAAACATCTAATATATGGGGCGTTAAAAATAACCAATCAGGAACTAACAGCAATCGAATAGTTCTGTTTACCAGGTGAAAAATATGATATTTTTGCTGTCATTATCTGCTGCAAGCGGTTAAAAGGCCCATATATAAAAAACCAAGTATTTCCGAATCCGAATAAGGGCCGGTACAGTCAATTGAAAATATCTATAATCTGCTTTTAATATCCCGGTTATCGGGAGGTGGTTCACCCCGGTTCATCGCCCTGGCCTGACGGGCGGAATCATACATAACCCAGAGATATACGCCAATCAGACCTAATCCCCGCACAAAAAACCAAGCAATAACTGCGATCAAGAACCACATTAATCCTTTACTGAATAACCCGAGGTACATATAACCAGCGCCGGGGAATATGAGGTTAAGAAGACTGGTTAAAATGGGATCTTTCCTGAAATCAGGTCTGTTGTGCCGGGCATCTCGAATCGTTTTCTCTTGCACAACTTCAACGGAAGAATCAAGCGATGATCGGCAATAACGGCATTTCACTGCAAAATCTATAACCCGTTCGCCACAAAAAGGACAGCGTTTATAAGACAATTTTTCATCACCGCTGTCCAATGCCGGCTGCCCGGTACAGCCATAAGTAGTACAACCGCCGGTTTTTTCCCAGCACCTAGCATGGTAATTACGCATGCACATGCGGCAGCGAACGGATAGTTCATTGGACTTAAATTCTTGACCACATGTACTGCAATAATTCTCTTTCATCTTCTTCCCCTCCATTTAAATTATAACATACTTCAGGGTGGCAACGATCAATTCTATTTAAGTTTTGCTTGCTCTTTAAGCAGCTTCAGGCGATAATTAAAACAGTAAATTTACAGGGGGCGATTGCTTTGGAAAGCCGCGATGTTGCGCAGGCTGCTATATTTATTGCCATGACTAAAAGCAGAGAAGAAGAGATGAAACTGAAACAAAAACATCTTGAAGAAGGGATCAAGTCATTAGCTGTAGACTACGGCGGTGAATTCTTAAGTTCGCTGCAAAAGGTAGTAGAAAGAGCAGTAGTGGCCTCAAAAAGGGAAGATATCATTGATGATTCCAGTCACTCTGACGGTGCAGTAGCCGGGGCAACCCGTGAAGCGCTGACCCAAATTATGCCCAAGGCGCTGGGTCTCAATGTGGGAGGCAAAGTAGGTATTGCGAGAGGAGAAACCCACATTGCAGTCGCTATTTTTTTTGGCATAGGCCTGCTGCACAGAAATGATGTAGCTATAGGGTTGGGGCACCGGGTTATTTAGTTGACAACCTTTTAAGGGAACTATCCGCAGCTTTTGGCTGTCTGTAAGAAAAAGAGGGGGGACAGGTATGACTGCAAAAAAAATTGTCCTGACTATTGCTTTAGCTTTACTGGTCGCTTTAACCGGAATTAATTTAACATCCTGCGCAGCAGCCGGCTACCTTAATGATGAGGCTGTCAAAGAGCACGCGCAAGTAGCAGAAGCCCCTGACTATGAACGAATAGATGAAAATCAGGAGGCAAGGGCCGAAGGTGGGGCAGCTGGTGAACATACTCAACAACGCCAGATAATCCGCAGTGGATCGATTAGCCTTTCAGTCGAGGATACCAGAAATAAAGTAGCACAGATCCGTGCCCTTGTTAATGATCTAGATGGCCTGATTGACAGTTCGAATGTCTATGAATTAAGGGAAGGGCAATACGGCGCAAGAATGACTTTGCGTGTCCCCGAAAAACATTTTGAAGCTGTGTTAGATCAACTGGAAGACCTGGGAAAAGCCACTGATATTCAAACCCAGCTTGAAGATGTGACCATGCATTATGTTGACCTCCGATCACGTCTGGACAACCAGAAATCCCAGGAAGAAAGGCTGAAAGAGATTCTGGATATGGCTGAGTCAGTAGAAGATGTGTTGGAAGTCGAAAAAGAACTGCACCGGATTAGAGGAGAAATTGAATCAATGACTGCTCGCTTAACCCGGATGGAAGACCAAATTAATTATTCTACGATCCATGTATCAATTCGAGAAGAAACAATTCCGAGCGAAACTATCTCTCCATTAGCTTTTCAAAACCTGGGAAACAGAATTAGAGAAGCTTTTATAGGCAGCATCAACTTTGTTTTAAACACAATTTCAATCATGATCATAGCCTTCTCAGCCCTGATCCCTGTCCTGATTATTATAATTGTGCTTGCCATTATAATCTGGCTGCTAATCCGCAGGCATCACAGGCGGAAAACAGGCTCCAGGGAAGAATCTTCTGAAACCAAGGATACAGACAGCGATAACCAATAATAGATTATCTTCCGGGAAGCGATGGACAAAGTGCGTCAAATATCCGGATGGAAACGATCCTTGTATAAATTAATTATCCGGGGGGCTTTCTTCCACCAAGAGGTCTTTTTCGAGAATATCATCTCGCTCAAACAAGTTACCGGCCCGCTTGAGCAAATCAAGGAGCTGCTGCCGTTCACTTGCTGATAAATTAGAGAGATAAACAGCCAGTAAAAGGTTGCGCTTGTCCTCCACATCATTTAAGACATCCAATCCCTGCTGAGTGATCGTAATCCAGACCTGGCGGCGATCTTTTTCCTGTCTTTCCCTGGTCACAAGACCCATCTTATAAAGGCGGTTAATTAGTGCAGTTACTGCACTTAAAGTTACCCCCAGCATATGAGCCAAAAAAGAAGTATTACACGAGCCTTTTCGAAGAGCGCGAAGAACTACAAACTGGGTATCGGTGATTTCATCAACCGTATAGCGGTTATGAAGGACCCTCACCCGGTAAATAAGCCGGCTAAAGACGTAATCAAGCTCTTTTATATATTCAATCAGGCCATCGCTTTTAATATTGAGTCTCTCCTTAACAATCTATTTTGATATGTCAATTATTAAGCAATTTAATTATTAATTTACTTACTTTATATCACTGATTATGATTATGGTCAAGATACCTGCTAAACTTATTGTTTTGCGCTGGTAGTATTCCCCTAAAAAAAATCATTATGTTAAAATAAGGGTCAGAATACAAACAGCTTTCATATAGGTTCAACTAAGAGGAGTGCAATCGTTATGATAGGGAATTTAAGGATAAAAACCATAACAAAAAAACGGTTTGCCTTATTTCTGGCTCCCTTTTTGTCAGGAGTTGTCCTTATTTTTGCATTTCCTCCTTTTGAGCAGGGCTATCTCTCCTGGATCGCTTTACTGCCACTGCTCTGGACCTGTCTCCAGGTACGGCCTTCTGGCGCCTTTTGGAGTGGATTCATATTTGGTTTGCCTCTTAATATCTATGTCAACTTGTATTTAGCTAAAGTATTATACCCCTACCTTTCAGGCTTGCTAGCTACCCTGGCTATGATTCTACTGGTCATATATATCAGCCTTTTCTACGCCCTCTTTTCCCTTGGAGCAAACTTGATATACCGTATGGGTAGAGCCTGGTTTACAGCCCTCGCGGTTCCTGCGCTGTGGATCCTGGTCGAATATCTACGCTCACTCACTTTTCTTGCCTACAATGTCGGCTACTTAGGTTATACTCAGTGGAGTTATTCCGGTTTGCTTAATATTGCCTCTGTTTATGGATACTGGGGTCTGCCATTCCTGATTGTCTTTTCCCAAATCATCCTGCTGCTTTCTTTCCGGAAGGAACTCAGGGGCATAAGCGATCACGCCGTGAAATTTGTTTTCACTGCTTTATTACTAATTGGCATTGCTCTACCTACCTTTCAGGAAGTTGAAAAAACCGAGCAACCGCTAATGGTTGGCTTGATTCAGGGTAATACCCATCCAGACGAAGTCGTTGATTACAGCAGGGATGAAATTTTAGATCGCTATCTGAAATTGACAAGGCAGGCTGTAGAGAATGAACCGGACCTTGATTTGGTGGCCTGGCCTGAAACTGTAGTCCAGCTAAATTTTATCGAAAACAGAAACCATCCTCAGGCTATTGTTCAGATGGCTGAAGATTATGATCTAGATCTGCTCTACGGGGCACGTGTCCGGAAGGAAGGCGACCTTTACAATTCGATTGTCCTCTTTAGTGAAGGACAGGAAGAAATCCCCATTTACAAGAAGCATCGCCTGGTCCCGTTTGTCGAATTCTTCCCTGCAGAACAGCTTTTAAATCAAATACTCCAACTGGATTTATTGCTAGGCAGTTATACTCCCGGCGAGAAGCTTACTATTTTTGAAGTTGACGACATCCCGGTAGCCGGAGTGGTCTGCTTTGAATCATATTTTGGCGATCATATGCGTCTGTTTACCCAAAAAGGAGCCCAGCATCAATTTATTGTAACTAATGATGCCTGGTTTGGTGAATCAATCGGATTAGAGCAGCACGCCCAGGCTTCTGCCATCAGGGCTGCTGAAACCGGGACAGGGGTAACCCAGGTCGCCAATAGCGGAATCACCATCTCTTTCGATTACCAGGGACGGGAGTTGTTCAGATCGGGGAAAAACAAGCAGGAAATTTTCACCCTGCCATTAAATATGGCCCGCCGTGAAACAATCTACACCAAATTTGGAGATTACTTTCCGGCCTTCTGGGCAGCATTTTTGCTATTAACAGCACCCTTTATCTATTTCAAAACTAAGCCGGGGTGAAGACCGGAGCGGGAAACTAAGCGCTAGCAAGAAAGTTTTTAATGATTACAACCGGTGTTCCAGCATCAGCAGACCCACTAACCAAGTCTGCCAGGCTGGCCAGAACATCTTCCATCTGCCGCGGGGTGGTTCCTTCTCGTTCCATACTATCCTGTGACATCTGCCGGGAAGCACTTTCAGAAAGAATTGTTTCGATTTCCTCAGCACTTTTATGCTGCTCATGGAAACACTGATCAGCCAGATACTTATATTTAAATCCTTCCCTGACGCAATGCAAACCATCTGTAGCTGCAAAAGAAGCCCTGGGATCAGCCAATTCGTAAATCCCACTGGAAGGATCAAGGTAAGCTCCATCTCCGTAAATCATCACTTCCACACTATACCCAAATTCCTTCTTAATCTTATCCTGCAAAGCATTAACAAGCTCTTTACACTTGCGGGGAGCCAATTTGAGCCTTTCTCCCGAAGACATATTACTGCCTAAAAGGCCCCAATCTGAATATACTTCACCCTCATTGCAGATCTGATCCAGGGTTATGCAATTTGCAAAATTTTTCATGATCGTCTTTTTTGTAACTTCCCTGGCGTGGATATCTGCTGCAAGCACTCCATCCGGCTTATATTGAAGCACATCTAAAGGATTATTGGAAAGAATGATCTTGGAATCCGAACCTTCTTCTTCAATAATGTTCTTGTAAAGCCTGATATAGTCCACCCTGGTAACCGGATGTAGAAAAATATGGTTTCCTAAATCCTCAAAGGTGATCGGTTCTTTGCCTAACTGCTCAACAAATTCAGGTGCTATAACTTTGTTGCCAACTTCGTCAGCCGGGTAAGAAAACTGCACAACAACTTCTCCCCGGTGAACCGCCCGGGCCAGACCTTTCAAGATCATTGAAAAACGATTACGGCTGGCAATGGGGAAAATTACTGCCAGACGGCTGTCCTCAGAAAGGTTTAACTTGTCCTTTATTTCCCGGGCAATGTCATCAACCGTAATAAAATTGTTTTGAGCACGAGCTACGATCGACTCAGTGACACAGACTACATCGTTATCTCCCAACAGCCCATCCTGGCTGCAAAGCAACAGAGGTTCACATATTTTTTCCACAATATCCATTCCGGGTAGTATTACCCCCATTTTCAGGCCATATGCAAAGGATCCGATATATTCTGGTATTTTCATAATATCCCTCTCCTCTCAATCAGCTGCTTTCACGTTCACCTGCTATTATCTTCAGGGCTTGTTCATAATCATTCCAAGTATTGATATTTATGAATGCTTCCTGCTCCGGGTCAAAACGCTGAATTTCCGGCAAGGTTACAAACTTGATTTTTATTTTATCATAAAAATCAGTAACCTTATGATTTCCCGACCGAACCTGCTTTT
>SKPU01000072.1 GCA_007119335.1 Syntrophomonadaceae bacterium | reverse complement strand
TATATTTTCTCCCAAAAAGCCCAGTTCTTCTGCCCGCTTTATAGCTACCCGTACTTTTCCCACAGCAGATGGATACTCAGCACGGATATAAAAAATACCTTCCCGGGCTCCAGTCGCGTATGCTCCGACAATTAGTCCCTCCAGCACTGAATGAGGATTACCCTCCAAAAGACTTCTGTCCATGAAAGCGCCCGGATCACCTTCATCAGCGTTACAGATTATAAATTTTCTGCCCTGTTCGTTCAGACACTCTTCCCATTTAACCCAGGTATGAAAACCCGCTCCTCCTCTGCCTCTCAGCCGGGATTTTTTGATCTCTTCCACAACTTCTGCAGGAGTCATTTCAGTAACTGCCTTTACCAAGGCATCATAACCGTCCAGGGCGATATAATTTTCTATACTGTTAGGATCTATGTTCCAATTGTTTTTTAAGAGGTTTCGCAGTTGTTTCCTATAAAAGGGGAGCTCCTGCGCATAAGTATATTTTTCCCCGCTTTCAGGATCTTCATAAAGCAATCTGTCAATTATTTCTCCCTCTAAGACAGTTTTTTCAACAATCTCTTCCAAGTCTTCCGGCTTTACCTGCTGATAAAATATTTCCTGCGGATAAACTATGACCAGGGGGCCTTTTTCACACAGACCCAAACATCCGGTATATTTGAGAGCCACCGTCTCGGTAAGATTCCTTTGACGCAAATATTTATCCAGGTAATCAAAGATATTTTCTGAACCCCACACTGAACAACCGGTGTCCCCGCAAACAGCTAAACAGCAGTTATTCTGTGCATATTGTTTTTTCGATTTCTCTTGAAAATCAATAAAATCTTTCTTGGTTTCAACTCTGGTGGGTAAAGATTTCATCGGTCATCTCCTCAATTTAGCTCCGATTCACTTTTTCTTAGCTCCGATTTACTCTTTCATCTGTGCTAGATGCCGCTATTTTTCCCCCAGATTGATCAGAGTTAAAAAGCCGGTGAACCTTTAAAGGGGTCATATGACCATGGTACTGTCCATCAACAATTACCAGGGGAGCAAGGGCACAAGCCCCTACACAGTTAACACATTTCAATGAATATTCACCGTCATTAGAAGTAGAATCCCTATCTACGCCTAAAGTCCTGCTAATTTCTTCTGTAACTTTCTCACTGCCCCGCACATGACAGGCTGTCCCCGAACAAGTCACTATCTCGTGCTTTCCCCTGGGAACAAGGCTGAATGATTTATAAAATGTAGCTACGCTGTAAAGATCTATTAAGGGGATGTTCATCTCTTTAGCAGCTCTTTTCAATACCTCTTCTGGAAGATAGTTATATTTTTCCTGAATAGCTTGTAGAAGAGTTATAGTAGAAACCCCGTTAGGGCCGCGGGGAATTTTCAACCCAAGCACGGTTTCCGTATCGATTGTGTTCATTATCTCACCCTTTCAAGTAATTCCACATTGTGAAATCACATTTCTTTTTATATGGTATTTATTATAGTGATCGCTAAAGGGAGTGTCAAGTATAATTCATACCACTTTGCCAAAACAGCAGGTTATACCGCTGAGAGCAGGAAATAAGAATGTCTGGTAAAATGTAAACAACCATACATCATAAATTGTGCTAATGTTTGGGAAGACCCATGACTTTATGCTTGCTTTCTTAATCAGTATGTTCCAAAGCATACTGCAAAATCTGCCCTTACCTGTCTTTAGAGAGGAGACCGGTTCTATTGATGTTCAGTAGAAATAAACTGCAAGACTTAGGCGTTTCAGCCGGGGTAGATCAGATCGGGGTAGTCTCAACAAAACCGCTCTATTACATGAAAGACCGCTTGCAGCGCCGTATTGAGGAGGGAAGGATTACCCCTTTTGAAGAACAGAATCCCGACTTGCGCTTATCTCCGGGGCACCTTTTAGAAAATTGCCAGAGCATTATTACCCTTGCTGTTCCATATACAATGCCGGCTTGCAACCATTCTTTACCCGTGAAAGAACCACGGGGCAAAGTTGCTCGTTGCGCCATGGGTATCGACTACCACAATGCGGTTGAGGAAAAAGCAAAAGAATTAGTCAGGCTGATAAAGAGGAAAACCAGGGGAAACTTCAATTATCGAGTGTTAAGCGATCGTAGCCCCCTGCTTGAACGTGAGTTAGCTTTTAAGTCCGGATTGGGCCGAATCGGGGAAAACTGCACATTAATCAATCCCAAATATGGTTCCTACATCGCTCTTGGGACAATTTTAACAGATCAATTCATCGAACCGAGCCAGCCGGTTAAAGGTTCCTGCAACTACTGCGGGCAGTGCCGCAAATCATGTCCGACCGGTGCACTAATCGAACCATTTATCATCAATCCTTATCTCTGTCTCTCTTATCTTACCCAGATTTCCGGTGTTTTCCCCCGCGAAATACGTCCTCTGCTCGGTAATCGAATCTACGGCTGCGATCAATGCCAGGAAGCCTGTCCGCTTAATGATAATCTAGAAAAGATCCCCTTACCTGAACTGGCCTTTCCCTTTTTCCCCGCCGAACCGTTTTTAGTCCCGCTGCTTAAAATGACTCAGAAAGAATTTAAATTAACAATCGGCCTTACTTCAGCCGGGTGGAGGGGGAAAACCACCATGCAGCGCAATGCAATTATCGCCCTCGGCAACAGCAGAGATACAGGGGCAGTAAAGCCGCTGACCGATATATTGAAAAACGACCCTCGGTCTGTAATAAGGCTCCATGCTGCCTGGGCCCTGGGTAGAATCGGAGGGCACAAAGCCCTCTATGCCCTGGATAAATGCTACCAAAACGATCCTGAGGAAGAAATAAGAAATGAAGCAAGGCAATCCCACAGTGAACATTAGACAACCATTAATGTCACTTCATCTTACAATTGTTGCAGGATTTAGGGTAGCGACCTCTAATAAAGATATATAGAGAGAACACTTATATTTAGGATCGAAGGGAGCTTAAACCTGTTATGTCTGGCTCTATTCAATTAGGACACATCAAAGGCATTCCGATAGAGATAAATATCAGTTGGCTGTTGATTTTTTTTCTCTTCAGCATCAGCCTGGCCCAGGGCTACTTACCTATAAGAGCTGAGGGTCTCAGCAGCCAAACTTACTGGATAGCGGGAATAATAACGACCTTACTTGTTTTTGCATCTGTCCTGACCCATGAGTTTGGTCATTCCCTGGTTGCTATTAATGAGGGAATTCCCATCAAAAAAATCACCCTTTTTATATTTGGGGGGGTAGCCCAAATGGAGGCGGAACCCAAAGATCCAAGCTCGGAGTTCAAGATAACAGCAGCCGGGCCCCTGACCAGCCTGCTTATTGCAGTAGCTACAGGCGCCTTGTATTACTTGATTCTGCCGGCAGGACAAATAATTGGTGAATCGATCTTTTTTGTGGCCCGGGTCAATTTAATTATGGCTGTTTTTAACCTGGTCCCGGCTTTTCCTCTGGATGGTGGACGCCTTTTTCGCTCAATAATATGGTTCTTCAACAAAAACATGCTAAAAGCAACCCGTATTGCCGTCTTTGTCGGCAGTGCCCTTTCATTTATAGCCATTGCCCTGGGATTTATGATTATTTTCTTTCAAGAGGACTTCTGGGGAATCTGGCTTATTTTCGTGGGCTGGATGATTTACCATGCCGGACAAACCAGTTATTCACAATTGGTCTTTAAAGAAACATTTTCCGGAATGAAGGTCTCCGAAGTGATGAGTACCGACTTACATACCATATCTCCAGATGCAACACTAGATGAACTGGTTGATTACTTCCTGCGTTATAAATACGGAGCTTTTCCGGTTGTTTATGGTTCAACCACTCATGGCCTGGTCACTTTGCAAAGCATGAAGGAAGTGCCGCGGGAAGAATGGCCTAATACGACAGTAGCCCATATTTTAACTCCCCTCAAAGAAACCATGGTTCTGGAACCTACCGATGACGCAGCTGATGTCATGATGAAGATGGCATCACAAAACACTGGCAGGGCCCTGGTAATGGAGAAAAACGGCGAGCTTGTTGGCTTGCTTAGCCGGACTGATATGATGCGCTTCATTCAGATGCATATGGTCCTGGGAGAGTATTAAAGCAGGGAGTAAGAGTTTATGAAAACACTTGTTGAACCAATAAAAAAAGGGTTGCAAAAAAGCCTCCGTTTGCTTTGGATGCTAATCAAAATTATTGTACCCGTATCCTGTTTAGTCGCCATCCTTGATTATTACGGGTTCGTAGAATTAATTGCCGGTTTTTTTACCCCGGCAATGGCTTTGTTTGGTCTGCCCGGCGAAGCTACTATCGCTTTACTGTTTAGCTTTCTTGTCAACTTCTACGCCGCCCTGGGCGTAATAGCAACCTTGGACTTAAGTTCCCAGCAGATTACTGTTTTAGCGGTCATGATTGGCATCTGCCACGAATTGCCGGTTGAAACTGTTATTTGTAGCTATACAGGCTTACGCATACCTGTATCTGCTGCGCTCCGGCTATTCACTGCTTTATCAGCAGGATTAATTTTAAATCTAATCTACAACCTGATCCTGGGGGGCGGATGAAAATGGAAATCGCCACTTTGCTCATCACCACAATCACCGAAACACTCTTAAGCATCGCCCAGTTAGCTTTGCTATTGGTCCCGATCCTAATTGTAATTGAAATTGCCCGTCATTACCAGGTTATTGAGAAAATTACGGGCAAAACCAAAGGTGCTCTGCGGTTTCTAACCCTTCCCCAGGAAGCTGCTCTGCCTCTGCTGGCCGGAATATTCTTTGGCATTGTCTTCGGATCTGCCCTGATTATTGATTATGCTAAAGAAGGTTTCCTAAAAAAACGTGATCTTTTGTTGATCGGCATATTTTTAAGCATATCGCATTCAGTTGTAGAAGACACTTTTATTTTTGCTGTTTTCGGAGCCAATCCGTTAGTGCTCATCACTACCCGTACATTTCTGGCTATAATTATCACCCGCCTGGCAGCCTCTTTGATTGATCGTTTTGCCCCGGAAGCGGCCTAAAACAAACTTTTCTTAATGACTGTAAGCCTGATATTCCTTAAATAGATCAGCAATTATGGAGACCCATGATAAAAGCAATTCGTCACCCATGTAAGGGGCCACAAACTGCATACTCAAGGGAAGTCCATCTGCAGAGCGACCAGCCGGGATATTAACCACGGGAAGCCCGGCATTGGTCCAGGGCAAACTCATTATCGGATCACCGGTCGATTGTAATCCTTTTGGAGCCGGTCCGGTCGCCGCAGGAGCAACCCACAATCCGAGACTATTATCCCACATTAATCTTTCAAGTCGTTCCCGCAGTTCTTTTTGAAGCCGGCGTGCAGCTTCGAGATCATTTGCTGGAATCTGCTTTCCTTCCTCAATCAATGCCGCTGTCTTCGGACGGTAAAGATCGGAAAAACGGGAGTACAAATCCTCATGTTCCAGGGCCTTTTCAGCAGATATTAATTTGTGATGCCATTCTGCTATAATATCAATATCATCGAGAGCATCAATCTCTTTAACTGTATAACCTGCTTTTTTGAGAATATCCAGCTGCTTTAGGAAAACATCCAACGCCTCCGGCGAAACCTTCTCAAGATAACGACCTTTGGGTAGACCTAGAACCGGTTTATAGTTAACATCAATTTCCTGCCAGCTATAGCATAAGACTTCAGCGGCAAGCATCATCCCCTCTAAGTCCTGGGTAAAACAACCGACATGGTCTGTCGAGCGGGAAAAGTGCAGCAGCCCTTCTTTAGAAATGCGATTATAGCTTGGTTTATAACCAACCACTCCGCAATAAGCAGCCGGACGGTTAACCGAACCGACTGTCTGGGTGCCCAGGGCGAGAGGACTAAATCCGGCAGCGACTGCGGCAGCAGAACCACTGCTGGATCCACCCGGGGTATGCTCCAAATTGTGCGGGTTACGGGTTGGCCCCGGTTCAAAGTAGGCAAACTCGGTGGTTACCGTTTTGCCCAGCACGAGCGCGCCGGCCTGGCGCAGCAACCTGACAGTCTCTGCTTCTGGGCCGGCAAGTTCTTGCGGATCAATTTTTGAGTTCGCCCGGGTGACAAACCCTTTAACGTGATAAACATCTTTGACCCCCACCAGTGCCCCAAACAGTGGAGGCCTGTTCGCCGGATCCGGATAAGCATTTATTAGTATTTCTGCTTCTCGCATCAAACGCTCGCGACGTCCATATTCCGGAAGTATAGATAGTATTTCTTGATCTTGCTGATCGATACGGTCACAAATTTCATTAATATGATCCTTTAAATCTTTTTGACCACTAATCAAATCCCGAGTTTCTCGGGCCAGTGGTGCCGGATAAAGATACATTGAAAACTCCTCCTTTTAGTTATAGTTCAAGAAACGTAATCTCAGATCAAAAACAAATCAATAAAATGGGCAATTAGTCCGGCCAAGATACAAAGGGGCAGATGTAAGCCCATCCGCAGCAAGCTGAATCGGAAGCCCAGAAATCCGGTTTCAAAAGGCACCCTCGATAAACCCAGTAAAGTCCATCCGGCAATGAGCGCAACAGTTGTGCCCAAACCTGCCCCCGATCCGTAAATAGAGGCTATAATCGGATATGATGCATAAGGTCCGAAAGCCATGAGCATGCCGCCAAGAGTGCCCAGCATAATGCCTGTAAAACCAGCTTCCTGAGCCAGAAAACGCTTAACAAATTCCTCAGGGATCAATACTTCGATCATCCCTGCCAAGAGAAGAGCCAGTAAAATGACAGGCAAACTAATTACCAGCTGGCGCAGTCCGGATTTTAATCCGTCCCAATGCCTTTCATTTCTCTTGTTAGCCACAAAAAGTAATCCAGCCAGGAACATAAAAATAAGCGTGGTTGTGATCATAGCCCATCTCTTTCTTCCCAATCCGAGCCGGCAAATCCTCCAGGCAAAAAGCGTTTACTGAACAGCCCAACAATCATAGGGACCG
>SKPU01000257.1 GCA_007119335.1 Syntrophomonadaceae bacterium | reverse complement strand
CCAAAAAAATATAACCACCCCACGGCGCATTAAATCAGGGTGGTCAAAAGCTTAGTAACTTTTTAATTATCCTGGTTAATTTACTCGGAAAAGTCTATTCTTTTAAAAATAGTCCATCGGGTTAAAGCGGTGGTCGGGATTTCCACTGGGGAAACTGCGCACCGGCGTTTTTTTAAATTCCCTTACTTCAAAATGCAAATGGACCCCGGTACTGTAACCAGTAGTTCCGGCCCGGGCGATCCTCTGTCCTTTTTCGACAATATCGCCCTTTTTAACACTTAATGTGCTCATGTGAGCATAGAGCGTAACTGTGCCTCCACCGTGATCAATCATTATACAATTCCCGTATCCGCCGTTCCATCCGGAATATATAACCTCACCCCGTTCAGCAGCTAAAATATAGTTAGCTTCTCCGTGGTGGGGCGCGATATCAACGCCTCCATGCCAGGCCTGATTCCCGCTAAACGGATCTCTTCGCCACCCATACCCCGAAGTAATCGAAGTAGGCGATTCAACCGGCCAGTACAGGTCTCCCTCGACTCCGGAAAACTGACTCTCCAGCTCGGCAATCATATCCTGAATGTTGGATTCAATCCGCTGGGCTTCCTCTTCGAGATTAGCTATAGCTCCGAGGGTTTTTGTAATTTCATCCTGGAGTTCCCCAAGAATAATTTCTCTGTCGGCTGCTGCTCTTTCCATTTCTTTTTCATTAGCAGCTACCTGCTGGTGCATGTTTTCCAGACCGGCCTTTTTTTCCTCCAGCTCATCTTTCCAGGTCTGAATGACGTTTCTTTCTTCCTGGATCTCTTCGATCAGGCGTAAATCATTAGAAGCTATGATACTTAAATTATACAGGCGAGTTAAAAAATCAGAGAAGCTGGCTGAATCAAAAAGCACTTCAACATAAGCAACTACACCATATTGTTGAATCGCTTTCAACCTGAGGTTCAACAAATCTTCCTGTTCACGAAGATCTTCTTCAGCTTCGGCTAACTCCTCTTCAGCCACACTGATTTCTTGCTCCACAACCCCGATTTCCGCTTCCAGCTTCTTCTGTTCTTCGCGCAGTTCATCCAGGTGAGCCTCAAGCTGTTTCACTTCTTCTTCCAAAGCAGCTTCCCGGTTCAAGCGCTGCTCAAGATTACTTCTTTCTTCACGCTGTCGCTTTTCAATTTCATCAAGCTCTTCCTGTTTTTCATCAATGTCTTCAGATGTTACTGCATAAACCGGTAGACAGACCGTAGCAGTGGTAATAAGCGCCAAAAAGAGTATGAATATCCAAAGCCATCTCTTCATAACCATAACTCTTTTCCTCCCTGATTAAAAAAATTCCTTTTTCTCTCTTTAGACACGCAAAAACCGACCCATTGAAAATGTGCTGCCTAATATACCAAGGGCTGTGCCCAGCGGTACGAGATATATGGCCAATTCAATGATAACCATTTCTAAAGGCAGCAAGCTGACAAACACAAACTCGCTCATGACAGCCCACTCAATAACTGCCTCATACACATAATAAAGGATAGCTATCGGCACAATTGATCCGACAAAACCCATTAAAAGCCCTTCCAATATAAACGGCCAACGAATAAACCAGTTAGTTGCACCGACATATTTCATAATCGTAATTTCCCGTTTTCTCATCATCACCGTTAACTTAATGGTATGCGATATCAGGAAAACAGCAGTTATTGAGAGGCCGGCCATTAAACCAAGCCCAATCACCTGCACCACATTGGTTAAAGCAAATAAGTCTTCAACATAGCCCTGGCCGTAAAAAACCGCCGATACACCGGGATATTCTTCAAATTCTTCAGCCAGACTGACAACTGCCTCGGGAACCACTGTCCTTATCTCGTATGATGCCAGCAAAGGGTTCTCCAGATTTGTGTCGTACCCTTCGAGCATACCCCCTAACTGTCGCTGCAAACGACTCATATGCTCATCACTCGATACATAGTCTACTTCAGATACCTGATCATGACTGCCTAATTTATCGCGTAACTGGTTCAACGTGGCCTGATCAGCATCTTCATCGATATACACAACTATTTCAACCTGCTCTTTTACTGTTTCGGTTATATGGCTGACATTTAAATTGACCAGCATAAATAATCCGAGCATCAATAAAGTAACTGCTACTACACCGGTTGAAGTAATACACATCCACCGGTTACGGTAAAGCCCTTTAAAAGTTTCACCTAAAATATAGCCAAAACCGCTAATGAACATTCGTATAGATCCCCTTCTGTTCATCGCCGACTAGTTTACCGTTATCGAGGTAGAGGACCCTTTTTTTAAAACGTTCAACAATTTCCCGGTTGTGAGTAGCCACCAGCACCGTGGTTCCCCGTAAATTGATACTGCGCAAAAGGTTCATAATGTCAAGGGCAGTCCCCTGGTCAAGATTCCCGGTCGGTTCATCAGCAATGATCATAGCCGGACGATTGGCAATAGCCCTGGCCAGACCGACACGCTGCTGCTCTCCACCGGAGAGATCCATAATTTTTGATTTTGCTTTATCTTTTAAACCGACCAGACTTAAAACATGCGGGACCCTGCGCCTGATTTCTTTACGTGAAGATCCGATTACAACCATCGCGAAAGCGACATTATCGTATACCGATCGCTCCTCCATTAGCCTAAAATCCTGGAAGACCATCCCTATATTCCGCCGCAGGTAAGGCAAGCGGTGCCGGGGCAGGCGGGCTACATCACGACCGAATACTTTCAGGGACCCATCGTTCGGTTTTACTTCACGTATGATTAACCGAAGTATTGTAGATTTACCCGCTCCACTGGATCCGACAAAAAAAACAAACTCAGCGCGCCCGATAGAAAATGATATATTTTCAATGGCATTATGTTTACCTTTATCATATTTCATACACAAATTTTTTGCTTCAACCATTGGCTAACCTTCCTCTGAACACTTAACATAATATCATTACGCTCGGTTTATAAATTCGACAATTTTTCAATTTATCCTGCCCTATTATTAAATTTTGTTTGCTTTATTTGTAAAAATATTAAAACCGTTTAATTTTGTTGCATTTTTTTAAACCCTTCTCCATGAACTTCTGTTGCATTGCCGATAATCACAAATGCTGAAGGGTCCACTTCATAGATAATATTTTTCAGGGTAGCAGTTTGCTGGCGGGTTACCACGCAAAGTAAAACTTCGCGCCCTTCGCCAGTGTATCCACCATGCCCCTCAATCCGGGTTACTCCCCGCCCGAGTTCGCTGATCAGCCTGTCATTGATCGCTGCCCCGCTGCCGGTAATAATAATAGCTTGCTTGGCCAGTCCGATCCCTTCCAGGATCGCATCGACCACCTTAATGCTGACAAAAAGGGCAAGGGCGGAATACATGGCCGCTTCACTACTGAAAATAAAGACAGCCAGGGCTAAAACAGTGAGATCGCCAAAAAACAAAGCCTGCCCGGGGCTGATTCCGGAAGTCTTGGCCAAAATTAAAGAAAGCAGGGAAGTTCCGCCGGTCGAACTGCGAAACCGAAAAACCAGGCCGACGCCTATGCCCATGACAACCCCGCCATAAACAGCAGCCAGAAGCAAATCATCAGTGGCCTGCGGCAATAAAGGCGCGCTTATATCAACAGCAAGTGAAAAAAGAAAAGTCCCCACCAGGCTTTGAGCAACTATACGAGACCCTAGAATTAAGTAGCCGGCAACAAAGATTGGTATATTAAGCAGTATAATAGTTATCCCAATCGGGGTGCCGATTAAGTGATATAAAAAAACACTGAGCCCGCTTACTCCGCCGGGAACAAGCATGTTCGGAACCATAAACATGTTCATCCCTGCCGCTAAAATTATAACCCCCACTAAGATTCCCAACAAATCGACTACATAAAATTTTATATCGCTTATGGTAATTTGCGGCTTCCTTATTTTCATGCAATCTCCTATTTCTTAAGCGGGATCTTACCACATGCCTTCCAGCGCAAGTAGGCGTCAATAAAGGGATCGAGCATCCCGTCCATCACCGCTTCCACCTGCCCTACTTCTATTCCGGTCCGATGATCCTTAACCAGGGTAAAAGGATGAAAAGTATAGGTGCGAATCTGGCTTCCCCAGGCAATTTCTCTTTGCTGACCTCTTTCGTCATCTATCTCTTCCGCCTGTTCCTGGCGGGCGATTTCAGCAAGCTTTGCATTTAATACATGCATAGCCTGCTGGCGGTTACTGTGCTGTGAACGGTCATTTTGACAGGTAACCACCGTATTGCTGGGAAGATGTGTTATGCGCACTGCGGAATCAGTTTTATTAACGTGCTGACCACCTGCTCCACTGGCCCGAAATGTATCAATCTTTAGCTCATCTGGATTAATCTCGTACTCTTCCTCTACAACCTCGGGGATCACATCTACAGAGGCAAATGAGGTGTGCCGGCGTTTTGCCGTATCATAAGGAGATATTCTGATTAAGCGGTGCACCCCTTTTTCTGCCTGTAAATATCCATAAGCGGCATGCCCGCGGACTATAAAGGTCGCACTTTTTATGCCGGCTTCATCATCACTCAGCAAATCAACAAGTTCGACCTGGTAATCATTTTGCTCACACCAGCGGTTATACATTCGCAACAACATTTCAGCCCAGTCCTGGGATTCTAATCCACCGGCCCCGGGATGTATGGCTAATATTGCATCGTTAAAATCATAGCTGCCGCTCAGTAAGGTTGCCAATTCCATCTTATCAAGGCGCTTCTTTATACTTTCCAAAATTGGGCCCGCTTCACGGACTGCTTCCTGTTCATCAGGCTCATCTTCAACGGCCAACTCCAAGTAAACTTCGGTTTCTTCGATCATCTTTTCCAGTTCCTGCAAAGGACGAAGTTGTTCTCGTAATTTACCCTGTTTTTTCAAATACTCCTGAGCCCGGTTCTTGTCTTCCCACAGCCCCGGTTCATTTGCCTTAGCTTCTATCTCCTGCAGTTCTTGCAGTTTCTTATCATATTCAAAGTGAACCCCTCATTTCCTCAAACCTTTTCTTTTGGAGGCTCAGTTCTGCCTGACACGCTTTCAACATTTAATCACCAGCTTTCATCACTAATTCGCTCCACAGCATTTCTTGTATTTCTTCCCACTGCCGCAGGAACAGGGTTCGTTACGGCCTGGTTTTTCATCAACGGAAACCGGTTTGGGTTTGCTCTTCTGGCCCGAAACAGCGCTGCCTCTGGCCTGTCCCAAAGAAGCGGTACCCCCACCGACAGCAGCCATCCGCTGCCTCTGACCTCTCACATCACTGGCTACTGCTTCCCTTTGCGGAGCCTCAGATACCTGCACATGGTATACACTACGCACCACATCATTTTCGACCTGCTGGATCATATCCTCAAACATCCCGGCGCTTTGCCGCCTGTATTCGACAAGGGGGTTTCTTTGTCCGTAAGCCTGGGTGTGGATATCCCGACGCAGCTCCTGCATTTCGTTCAAGAATGTCGTCCAATGCCGGTCTACAGTCCGCAAAAGAACAACTCGTTCAACTTCACGCATCACTTCAGGGGTCAACGCCGCTTCACGGGTTTCGTAAAAATCGTAAGCTTCGTCGCGAAGCAGTTTTTTAATATCACTCGCTTCCTGATCGATCAGATCGTTTAGCGGAATATTGCCTTTGCGGACAAAGAGGTTTTCAGCCCGTTCAAGAAGCGATCGGGCATTTTCATCATCCAGAAATCCTTTTTCAAGAGTATACTCCTGGACCAAACGCTCGATGATCCCTTCGATCATTTCCATGATCGGCTGCTTCATGTTTTCGCCTTCTAGGACCCGGCGTCTCTGACCATAAATAACTTTACGTTGCTCATTCATCACATCATCATAGTCTAGCAGGTTTCGCCTGATTTCAAAGTTGCGGGTTTCTACTTTTCTTTGGGCATTTTCTATCCCCCTGCTGACCAGGGAATGATCGATGGGCACATCTTCTTCAATTCCAAACCGTTCCATCAGATTAGCTATATTTTCACCGCCAAAAAGGCGCATCAGGTCATCTTCAAGGGAAACAAAAAATTGGGACGAACCGGGATCGCCCTGGCGGCCGGAACGGCCGCGCAGTTGATTATCAATGCGGCGGCTTTCATGGCGCTCGGTACCTAAGACGTGCAGGCCGCCTGCAGCTAAAACTTCTTCTCTTTGCTTTTCGGTTTCTTTAACAGCCTGTTCCATCAGTTCGCTCTGCCGTTTTTCCCAGCGATCTTTAGTTTCTTCGTCGAGCGCTGAATAATCAGCGCCAAATTCATTTAACAGCTGTTCCTTAACTAAGTACTCAGGGTTTCCTCCAAGGATGATATCTGTTCCCCGGCCAGCCATGTTGGTCGAAATAGTCACCGCTCCTTTGCGTCCGGCCTGGGCAATAATATATGCTTCGCGGTTGTGGTTGACTGCATTGAGGACCTCGTGAGGCACGCCCTCTCTTTTGAGCATTTTACTGAGCATCTCCGATTTTTCAACGGAGATTGTGCCCACCAAAACCGGTTGGCCCCGCTGCTGACAATCTTTGATGGCTTCTACGACAGCATTGAACTTGGCCTCTTCAGTCTTGTAAATCAGATCGGGCCATTCCTCACGGATTAATGGTTTGTTAGTCGGAACTGCCACCACGTCCATGCCGTAAATACTGCGAAATTCCTCTTCCTCGGTTAAAGCAGTCCCGGTCATGCCGGCAATTTTGTCATACAAACGAAAGTAATTCTGAAAGGTAACTGAGGCTACGGTGCGTGAAGCAGCCTGCACTTCAACCCCTTCTTTGGCTTCAATAGCCTGGTGCAGACCATCGGAATAACGTCGTCCGGGCATCAGGCGTCCGGTAAATTCATCCACAATGGTTACCTTACCGTCCTGGACTACGTAGTCAACATCTCGTTCAAAAAGGGAGTATGCTTTGATGAGTTGATCGAAATAATGACGGTGCTGCCCGGCAGACTCAGCTTCTTCTGATTCCCCCGATTCTTCTTCCTCAGGCTTATCGCCTTCTT
>SKPU01000092.1 GCA_007119335.1 Syntrophomonadaceae bacterium | reverse complement strand
TTGTCCCCAAACCCCCGGAGGTAAGAAATGCACAAGGTTCGCGGACAATAAAATGTTGGGCTGCCCACATCTGGTGCTGACCTACATCGGTTGCAACAATGGTGTTTTCACCGCTCAGTCTGCTCAATTCTCTGATTACAAACTGTGGTTTCAACAAATTACCTGTCTCGCTTAGTCCCCCGGTCATGGGAAACTCCTTCTTCCAGCTCTTAATCTGCTTTAACCACGCGGAGGTATCACCAGCCTTTAGTTTTTTTTCCAACACCTCTAAAATCATTTTCACATCGCCGACAATCGGAATATCGATCTGCACATTCTTGCCGATTTCGGCCGGATCAATATCAATGTGAATAATCTTGGCGTTATTAGCAAAATTTTCTATTTTGCCTGTTACACGATCATCAAAACGCACCCCGCTGGCTATAATCAAATCAGCTTCGGTCAGCGCATAGTTAGCCGTAATACTACCATGCATCCCGGGCATGCCTAGAAAAAGATCCCGATCTCCCGGATAAGAACCCAGGCCCATCAGGGATAAAATAACCGGAATCTCTGCCTTGTCGGCAAAATTGCGCAGGGCCTGCGAAGCACCGGAGCTGATCAGACCCCCACCGCCCAATATAACCGGACGCTTAGCATCCCTGATTGCTTTTACCGCGCGGTTGATCTGACCAGCATGCCCTTCATAGGTCGGTTTGTAACCGGGAATATCACATTCTACCTGGTAAGTAAAGTGAGCTTCCTGGTCAAAAACATCCTTTGGAACATCGACCAAAACCGGCCCCCGGCGCCCCGTGGATGCCAGATAAAATGCCTCTGAAAGGATAGAAGGAAGATCATTAGCGTCTTTAACCAGGTAGCTATGCTTGGTCACTGGCAAAGTAATCCCCGTAATATCTGCTTCCTGGAAGGCGTCGGTCCCAATAAAACTGCTTGGCACCTGGCCTGTAATTAAGACCAAAGGCACCGAATCCATATAGGCGTTGGCAATACCCGTTACCAGGTTGGTCGCTCCCGGTCCGGATGTGGCAAACACCACTCCTGGCCGTCCGGTTACTCGTGCATAACCATCAGCAGCATGGACTGCAGCCTGTTCATGGCGAACCAGGAGGTGCTTGATAGAAGAATCATAAAGCTGGTTATAAAGAGGTAGAATTGCTCCACCAGGGTAACCAAAAACTATTTCGACGCCCTCTTTTTGCAGAGCTGACAAAATCATTGCTGCGCCTTTGATCGTTTTTTTCTTCATCAAAGATCCCCTTTTCCTTTGGTCGCTGTATCATCCAGAACAGCACCGCTTCCGGCCGAAGAAACCAGGCGAGCATAGCGATTTAAGTAACCTTTCTTTATTTTTGGTTCCGGGTGCTGCCAGGCAGCCCGGCGCCTATCTATTTCCTGATCAGATACTTTTAAATCTAATCTATGGGCCGGAAGATCGATAGATATCCGGTCTCCATCCTCAATATAGGCTATCGGTCCACCTGATGCGGCCTCTGGAGAAACATGTCCAATTGAAGCTCCCCGGGTTGCCCCGGAAAACCGGCCATCAGTTATCAGGGCAACCTTTTCATCAAGGCCCATCCCGGCCAGGACAGCAGTAGGACCAAGCATCTCCCGCATACCGGGGCCTCCACGAGGTCCTTCATAGCGAATAACCACAATACTGCCGGCACTTATAGATCCTTTGTTGATTGCTTCGACCGCATCTTCTTCGCTGTTGAAAACTTTCGCCGTACCTTCGAACTGCTGCATTGATGAAGCAACAGCACCCTGCTTGACAACTGCTCCATCTGGAGCCAGGTTGCCGAAAAGGACTGCCAGCCCGCCCTGCGGCCGGTACGGCTCATCCACTCTGCGAATCACAGTTGGATCTAATACTTCGGCCACCTTTAGGTTGTCGGCAATGCTTTTGCCGGTTACTGTAAGCAGGTCAGGATTTATTAAATTCGCACTGACCAGTTCCTTCATCACAGCTGGCACGCCACCGGCTCTGCCCAGGTCTTCTATGAAATCAGTTCCAGCCGGACTGAGCAGGCAAAGCTGTGGAGTCCGATCACTAACCTTATTAACTAAATTCAGATCAAGCTTAAACCCGCATTCATTAGCCACTGCAGTCAGGTGAAGAAGGGTATTAGTTGAGCATCCCAGAGCCATATCTACCGCCAGGGCATTCTCAAATGCTTCACGGACTAATATTTTATCGACGGAGATTTCTTTTTGTAATAATTCCATTACCTGCATGCCTGTTTCTTTGGCCAACTGCAACCGGTCCGCACTGACAGCAGGGATGGTCCCATTACCGGGCAGAGCCAGACCCAGGGCTTCGGCCATACAGTTCATTGAGTTAGCGGTAAACATCCCGGCACAAGAACCGCAGCCCGGACAAGCCTGGCGCGCCATCTCCTCTAGTTCATTTTCAGTAATCCGGCCAGCCCGAAAAGCGCCGACTCCTTCAAACATACCGCTTATGTCCAGTTTTTGACCGTTATACTCGCCGGCCAGCATCGGGCCACCGCTGATGATGATGGAAGGCAGATTAAGCCTGGCGGCTACCATCATCATGCCCGGAGTTATTTTGTCACAATTGGTGATCAGAACGATAGCATCAAAACTGTGTGCTTCAACCATTATTTCAATACTATCAGCGACAACTTCGCGGCTGGGCAGCGAATAGTGCATGCCGGCATGATTCATGGCAATACCATCACATACTGCGATAGTCGAAAATTCCATGGGTGTCCCTCCGTTAAGTCTAACCCCTGTCTTTACCGCTTCTGCTATAGAATCCAGATGCATATGGCCTGCAACGAATTCGTTAGCTGAATTCACAATTCCGATTAACGGCCGCTTGAGCTCTTCTGGATGGAACCCGGCCGCCCGAAATAAAGAACGGTTCGGAGCCCTGTCTGGCCCTTTGGTTACTCTATGACTGCGCATGATATATCTCCTTTTCTTTCAATAAGCTTAGGTTTATGATGCTCCACAAATTGGAACACCTTCGTGGAGAGTCATTTCTCTGAAACGTTCCATCAGACGACGAGTAACCAAGCCAGGCTTGCCATTACCGATTGCGCGGCTGTCTGCTTCTGTGACGGGAATAACTTCCGCTGCAGTTCCGGTCAGAAAGCATTCATCAGCGACATAAAGATCATGGCGGGTAAACGGCGTTTCTTCAACCTGAATACCTTCCTCAGCGGCTAAATCGATAATTGCTTCCCGGGTGATGCCTTCCAGGATGCCCAGGTAAGGGGGCGGGGTGATCAGCTTGCCTTTACGATAAATAAAAATGTTGTCTCCGGACCCTTCACAAATATAACCCTGGGATGTCATCATTATTGCTTCGAGGACCCCTGCCCGGTTTGCTTCAATTTTTACCAGTACGTTGTTCAGGTAGTTGAGTGACTTTATCTTCGGATCTAGGGCATCGGCCGCATTTCGCCTTGTTGCCACGGTTACGACACTCAAACCCTGTTCATACAGTTCTTCCGGATAAAGCGCAATTTTATCAGCAATAATTACCACCTGGGTATTTTTGCACTTAAATGGATCTAAGCCCAGGTCACCCACCCCGCGGGACACAATCACCCTGATATAGGCATCCCATAAATTGTTAGTGTTCACAGTATCCACCACAGCTTTTACCAGGGTTTGCGGTTCGTATGGAATAGGCATCATTATAGAGTGAGCCGATTCAAACATACGCTTAATATGCTCTTCCAGCCTAAAAACCCTACCGTTATAAGCTCTGATTCCCTCAAAAACTCCGTCTCCATACAGATATCCGTGATCAAATACAGAAACCACAGCATCTTTTTCGTCAACCATCCGCCCATTCATAAAGATTTTCCGACTCATAATCATCGCCCCTTAAAAATAGTTTGTTAATCAAAAAAATATATAAAAAATACCCTCCACCCAAAGGGGCGAAGGGATATCCTCCACTGTACCACCCTTTTAAATTGCTAACCCTTAATTATTAAAGGTGTTAGCAGCTCAATAGTGTTAATAACGGGATCAACCCGGACCGGCCTACTGATATTTCAACCGGTCAGCTCCAGACCGATATTCGGCAGTATCCTTTACCGGTTTTCAGCCCCCACCGGCTCTCTGCAAAAGAATAGTGCTTACTCCTGTCTTTCTCAGAAAAATAAAAAAAAAGATTGTTTTTAATTATAGTCCTCTAACCAGGTGGTGTCAATAGCAAATATTGATTTTTATCCTGCCGGGTAAACTTTGTTGCACTCGTCTATCCAAATCAGGGTTTCATCAACATTAAAAAGGGCATCGAGATGCAAATCTTGAACCAGGTTGGGTTGTTCATTTATTTCTGCTACGGCATTAACAGCTTTGCCATTATTACAGCTGCTGTTTAACTGCAAAGGAGGGAGCTCTCCTTTCCGTCTTTTGAAAAAATCAACAGCCACATTAGGAAATATAATGTAGGAAAGGACGTCTTCTTCCTGTTCAAGGTAATCAGCAATGTCTTCCCTGGCCTGCTCAAGCTGAGGTTCTAAAAGATCTGCCGGCCGGCCGGTGATCGGTTTATCTTCTTTAAGTACTTTTTTTAGCAATTCAGGATTAACTTCTCCCGGTGGTTTACCATAAAGACCGCGCAAATAATTTTTTACCTCTGTTGATATCATTTTATAACGCTCCCCGGTCAATACATTGACAACTGACTGAGCACCGACAATTTGGCTGCTCGGTGTCACCAGGGGCGGATAACCCAGATCAGAGCGCACTCTAGGAACTTCTGCCAGGACATCGTTAAGCAGGTGGCTGGACTTCTGCTCGGCCAGCTGTGAAGAGAGATTTGAAATCATCCCGCCCGGAATCTGGTAACTGAGCACATTTGTATCCACCCCCATCACGTTCCTGGGTATTTCGTAACCACAGCTAACTTCTTTGAAGTGCTCACTGACTTGTGCAAGCAGTTTTAAATCGAGCCCGGTATCATATGGCGTGCGTTGGAAGGCGGCGACCATGCTATCTGTAGCAGGTTGACTGGTCCCCATAGCGAGTGGCGCACTGGCTGTATCAATAACATCCACACCGGCTTCCGCTGCTTTCAGATATGACATAGAAGCCATCCCGCTGGTATAGTGACAGTGCAGCTGGATCGGGAGGTCTACTTCTTTTTTCAATCGATCGACCAGTTCATACGCGTCATAAGGTGAAATCAATCCGGCCATGTCTTTTATACAAATGGAATCCGCGCCAATGCTTTTTAAGTCTTCACCAAAACTAACAAAGTAATCATTGTCATGCAGCGGACTGATTGTATAGCAAATTGTGCCCTGGGCATGGGCACCTTCCTCTTTAACAGTTCTAATCGCCTGCTCCATGTTACGCAAGTCATTTAACGCATCGAAAATACGAAAGATATCTATCCCGTTTATCACTGCCCGTTTTATAAATTCAACCAGCACATCATCAGGATAGTGACGGTAACCGACGATATTCTGCCCACGAAGTAGCATCTGTAATTTAGTATTTTTGAAGCCCTTCCGCAGTTGGCGCAGACGATCCCAGGGGTCTTCATCTAAAAAACGCATGCAGGTATCAAAAGTGGCGCCTCCCCAAACCTCAAGGGAATGGTAACCGACCTGATCCATCACCTCGACAATGGGTAACATCTCAACAAGGCGCATTCTTGTTGCCAGAAGCGATTGGTGTGCGTCACGTAATGAAGTATCTGTTATTCCAACTTTTCTAGTTTCCACCATAAGCGCACCGTCCTTCCAAAGCATAAAACTCTTTACTCAAATTTTTAAAGTTAAGCATTTATTCACCAAGGCCGATCAAATTAACAATCCGATCATCTTTATCCAGTTTAATAAGGGTTACTCCGCGGGCATATCGGCCTAACAGGGACACCTGTTCTAATCTTTGACGGTTAACCACACCGCGGGCTGTGATAACCATAAATTCTTCCTCATGACCACTCAAAACAATAAATATAGCCAGCGGGCCGCTGTGGCTGGTAGTTTTCATGCCAATCATCCCTTTGCCACCCCGGCGGTGAGCGCTAAACTCATCAACAGAAACTCTTTTCCCGTAACCCTTGGCAGAAGCAATCAATATTTGTTGTTTAGCAGTAATTAAATCTGCCCCGACAACTTTGTCCTGTGGCCCAAGCTTAACTGCTTTCACGCCACGGGCAGAACGCCCCATAGGCCTGACCTCGGATTCTTTAAAACGAACGAAAAGGCCTGCGCTTGTGCCAACAAGCACCTCTTTTTCTCCATCAGTCAGTTTGACAGCCATTAATTCATCATTTTCTGAAAGAGTAAGGGCCGTTAGGCCGCTTTTCCTGGTATTCCTGTATTCCATGAGCGAAGTCTTTTTGATCATACCCCGTGCTGTTACTGTCAACAAAAACCGATCCTCACTAAATTGATCAATCGGTAAAGTTGCTGTAATATATTCCTTCTCCTCTAAAGGAAGCAGGTTAACCAGGGCGGTTCCACGCGACTGCCGGGCGGACTCAGGTATTTCATGAACCTGCAGAAGATAGACTTTACCGCGATTACTGAAACAAAGCAGCTTGTCATGTGTGGAAGCTACATGGCACTGCTCCACCCGGTCATTTTCACGAGTCTGCATACCGAGAACACCTCTACCGCCGCGATGCTGGCTGCGATAGGTAGCCAGGGGCAGTCTCTTAATATAACCGCGATCCGTGAGGGTAACGACCACATCTTCCTGGAATATTAAATCTGTTAAAACAACATCACCTTCATCAGCAACAATCTGGGTCCGGCGATCGTCGCCATGCTTTTGTTTAATCACTGCCAATTCATCACTGATTATACTATTAACCAGGGCATCGTCTTCTAAAACCCGGCGCAAATAAGCAATTTTTTCATGCAGCTGCTGCTTTTCTTCAGCAAGCTTATTTATTTCCAGTTGGGTTAACCGCTGCAAACGCATATCCAGGATAGCCTGGGCCTGTTTTTCAGTTAGGCTTAACATATCCATTAAGCCTTCCCGGGCT
>SKPU01000019.1 GCA_007119335.1 Syntrophomonadaceae bacterium | reverse complement strand
GCCAGTCGGATTGCCGGGGAAAATCTGGATACTCCGGCAGCCCAGCTTAGCTACCCGCTCTACATTTTTCGCAAATCCACCCTTTTGGGGCATGTGTACTCCAAAGCGCAAAGCTTCTACCTCCAATGATTGTTATTTTAAGATCCTCTTAAAAATCCAGTAATGCAATGCTTATCTCCGGACCAATAAAGCCCTACTTCCTCTGGTTAAGTTCCTCTAACAGCAAGCTCATTACCCTCGCGGTACTATCGTTTATAACCACCCGGGCTGATCTGTCGTAAAAAGTCTGCGTCCGGTTAATGATCACCAGGTTGTCGCATAGCGCAGGGATTTGGTTGGCGGGAGAAACCTGCATGCTTGAACCGATCACCATGATCAGGTCTGCCTTGCGGGCTTCTTCAAGCGCTTCTTGGTAATCTGGGGAAAGAGCCTCTCCGAAAAAAATGACCTCCGGTTTTAGCGGTTCACCGCATTCCGCGCAGCGCGGAGGCAGCAGCCCTTCCTCTACATCAGCAACCACATCTTCAATGGGGACCTGCCGGTCGCAATGCATACAAATCGCCCTGCTCAAAGTGCCATGAATCTCTAAAACCCGCCGGGATCCGCCTTTCTGGTGCAAACCATCGACATTCTGAGTGATCACAGCTTTGATCAAGCCGCGCTTTTCAAGTTCTGCTAAAACTGTATGCGTTTGATTAGGTTCTGCCTGCTCAAGTTGACGGAAAAAAGGAGCCCCCGCCTTATAAAGGGCTTCGGGGTTAGCCTTAAAGCCCTGGATAGTGAAAAGATCGGGGTCTAAGACCGTCCAGAGGCCGCTGCCGGGACTGCGAAAGTCTGGCACTCCACTTTCAGTGGAAACACCGGCTCCGGTCAGCACAACCGGGTAACTGCTCTTTTCAAGAAGGTCAGCGATTTTTTTGACGTTGCGGGTCAGCTGTTTTTCCATATATATCCCCCCTTTTAATCTATCCATATTTTTACCTTCCTGGTTCGCGGCCCGTCAAACTCAGCTAAAAAAACTCCCTGCCAGGTCCCAAGCTCAAGATAACCGTTCCGGATGATCAAATGCAGCGAGCACCCCAGGAGGGAGGCCTTGATATGAGCTGCGCTATTCCCCTCGCTGTGCCGGTAATTCCCCTTCAGAGGCACCATGTTCTGCAAAAACCCAAGTATATCTTCCATTACAGCAGGATCAGCATCCTCATTAACGGTCACCGCTGCAGTGGTATGAGAAACAAATACCGTACAGCAACCGTCTTGAATCTGGCTTCGTTGGAGCAGTTCGTTGATCTGCGGAGAAATATTGATAAACTGTTCAACCCTGGTGCTTTCTACCGTCAGTTCAAGGTGCACTCAAAAACCCCCTTCATAAAAAATAGATAGATATGAAAAAGCCCCTTCTCTTTAAAAAAGGGGCCTGCGAAAGACAAGCTAACTATTTAATCATGCTCGCCTTCGTGGTCCGTCAGCAAGGTGAGCATATTACGGTAAGCTTTCTGCTCAATCTGTAAAAGCTCGTTAATTGCAGAGTATTTCCGCCTCACACTGGCGGTGGACACTCCGTACTTTGCCGCTAGATCCTTTTGGGTCAGGCCGAGAAAGTGAAAACGGACCAGGCAGTATTCCAAACCGGCCGCCCAGGTCTGAGGTTTGTCAACCCGGGGAACTTCCGGATAGGCATGGTTGATAAAATCGAGCCAGATCGCTTCCACATCATCATAAAACTCATCTCCGTAATAAGCGCTGCGGCGCATGTTCGCAAAAGTGCATTCAATAACCTGCTGCCACTTGCTGTCCCACACCGGGGCCGGCGACTGGTAATTTTGGAGGCTAACCTCCCGAATAGCCCCTTCGCTGAAGACCCGGTAAACTCCGGCCGGGAAAATTTGCTTCAGTTCTAACAAAGCCACCTGGCGCAGCCTCTCTTTGACCCAGGGGTTGGCTACAAAATCAGCCAGGCTGGCCTGGGCCGCTGCGCAATCTGCTTCACCGTAAAGCCGGATGATTGCTTCTTTAAGAATATCGCTGCCCTGGTAGAGGCCTTTTTGCAGGGTCTGGCGAAAGCCATCTTCCTCCAGCAGGCGCTCCTTAAACTTAACCCGTCCCATCTCGCTGATCAGGTTTAGAATAGACTCATTTTCCACAACGCTCAGGCTGCGGTCACCGGATTCCAGATCTTCTTCATCTTCTTCCATGGCCAGCAGCAGATCCTCTGCCTCGTCTGCCATTTCCCCCTCCGGATTGGTATGCAGATATTTTAACAAGTAGCGCTTTGCTTCGGTCAAATCTTCCATCAAACCGTGGTTGACCGCCATAAAAAAATAACACTCGCTCAGCTGCCCGTCCATATTTTGCACGATATGTTTAAAGATCCGGTTTGCCTCTTTCAAGCGGGAGGTTTTACTGAGCAAGCAGGCCAGGTTGTAATGATTCCAAGGATCATTCGGTTCGATTTCGATTGCTTTCTGCAAAAATAACAGAGCCTTGGAAAGCTGGTTCTTGCTGTTATAGTACGTCCCTTTTTGGGTATAGTAAGGAGCATCCTGAGAAAAGGGGATTACTTTCAGGCTGCGGTCATTAGTTTTTAAAATGCCTTTGGGTCGGTCGGCTTTTCCCAAAAATTCACCTTCACTCTCCGGGACTTATACAAATCCCAATCTGGCTTTCGCTTTAAATACTTCTACTCCTAGTTACTTTCACTCTCAGTAATCCAATACTAAACAATTCTATGAAGTTGTGGCAATATCCTGCCCAAAGTTAAAGTTGCTTATGACTCGATGGGAGGAACATAGATGCTTCTTTCCAGGAAGCGGTCCCACTCTGTCCAATCCCCGCTGGACGGGACATGCTTATCCATAATAATAGTAAACTGATTTAAGCGGGCACTGAGCATGTCAGCATGAAAGAGGGCAAAGGCATTGATGGTTTTAGGCACCTCCGGCGAACCCCAATCGCGCACCCCGTGGTGACTGAGGATCATA
The DNA here is from genome assembly GCA_007119335.1 of Syntrophomonadaceae bacterium. Lineage (GTDB taxonomy): Bacteria > Bacillota > Dethiobacteria > DTU022 > DTU022 > B1SED10-74M. Next base: position 4,018 of record SKPU01000019.1, on the reverse strand, counting down.
TGGTCTAACTCCAAACGCAGGGCCTGCGGAAAATCGCTTAAGCCCTCCAGCCTTTGACCCAGCATCTCTTTACCAATACTGATATGTCCGATCAATTTGCCCCGGTCAGTAAAATCAAAGCTTAAGCTCTCCTGGTGGTATTCTTCAATTTTACCGATATCATGCAGGATAGCGCCGGTTAAAAGCAGGTCGAGGTTGATCTTCTGCGGATATAAAGCAGCCTGGTTGCGGCATAAAGCGATCACTTCCAGGGTGTGTTCCAGCAAGCCGCTAACGTAGTTGTGGTGAATGGTCCGAGCCGCCGGGGCCAGTGCAAAGCGGTCGGCAAACTCTTCGTCACTGAAAAAGCGGTGCAGAAGCGCTTTTAAATGAGGATCGCTAATCTCCTTTTGAATGACCTCTTTTAATTCAGCGATCATCTGATCCTTATCGCGCTCCGATACCGGCTGGAAGAAAGAGCGGTTTACTTTAAGGGGATCAAGCTTCCTGAGGTCGCTGACTACCACCTGCGGCCCGTGATACTCCCCCACCGTACCGCGCACAAAAACAATATCGTCCTGGCGCACTGCATCCTCGCCGGTCGGGGGATCCCACATTACTGCTTTAACCCTTCCGCTCACATCGCCAAGAATCAGCTTTAAAAAATATTCTCCGGACCGGTGCGGGGCAGCAAAAGCATGCAGGTTCGCTTCTAAAACCAGGGCCTGCGTTTCTACTTCATCACCGATCCGCAAATTATTGATCATCTGTTTTTTCATTACAATCTCCTAACCATTATTATTATCGTTTCAAGCCTGTTGCTTAATTTATCACATCGGCCGATTATTGTGAAGGGCTTTGCCTCACTTTAAAAGCCTGCACTCCAACCCCTTATCCATAATATACCCGCATGCAAAAGGCTTTTCATCTAAAATAAAGAAGAGGCTTTCAGGCCCTAGAATAACCTGCAAACCTCTTCTGAATAACAGCTTCCTTTAGACGATTTAACTTAGGGCCTTCCCTGCCACCAGCCGGTTCTTGCTCCGCCATCATCGAGCCTGGCGGACTGGCGCACTTCGGCAGAACCTTCTACCCGCAGTGATTCGTTTACGTACCCGTCAACTTCAAGGTCGTTGACGGTGACTCCGCCGGTATTGCTAACTTCATTATTAAGCCGTAAATATTCCCCGTCCTGATCCCTGTTTGCGTAAACATTTTGCTTTATGTAACCTGTCTCACCGGGATTCATGTTAACCCCGCTCAACAGGCTGGTCTCGTTGTCTACTAAAACATTTACCGAACTGGTCATCTTCACATTGTCTTTTACTTCATCATATTCCATTTTTATAGTTCCGATTAACTCAGCATAAAACTCTTTAATATTATCCAGCCTGTTCTGATACTCTGTTGCAGTCATCCGCTCTTCTGCTTTAAAAAGATCGTTAAGCGCATCGATTTCTGCCTGGCGCTGGGCCTTGGCATGTTCCAAAGCTTCATCTTCAGCGGCCTGCAGGTTCAAAGCAGTGGCATCATCGGCAGTCCGCCCCCACAGGAAAGTTTCTACACTGGCCCGGTGACTGAACACTCCGTGGAGAGGATAGGTTCTGGAGCTGTGAATCCGCTGCGAACCCCTGGCTTCCCCCCGGCCTTCCAAGTCGAACGAGGCCCGACCATCCACATATGGAAGACGAACATTCTTTTCATGTAAGAACTGACCTTCATACCAGAAGACGGTTCCGCTAAAAATGTATTTATCCTGGGGAACCTCAGGCGCTGAATCAACATCGTTATTGTCATTATCAGCCAGCACTGGCCCGGAAATAAATAGCAAAACAGCGATCATAAAAGTGAAAATGAGAAATACATTTTTTTTCAAAAGCTGGCACACCCTTTCTATAAAGCAGGCCTTTTTAAAATAATATGTTTTAACTGTATGTCAGAAAATCCTTAAAGTCCTTGATAGAATCTATTTTTGGTCAACTACCAGCCTCCTAAAATAACAAAATCATAAACTTAACATAAAAAAATGGTCGGAGCGAAAGGATTTGAACCTTCGACCTCTTGACCCCCAGTCAAGCGCGCTACCAAGCTGCGCCACGCCCCGATGTAGATTAAACTTATTCACTTAATAAAACCCTGCTCCTCCATAACTCATTTTAATGCAGAACCGTCAAAAAGTCAATAATTATAGCACACCAAAAGCCTGCAGGGCACACCAATACTGTTTGCCAGTTAGATTGACAGCCCTTTCTGACCATGCTATAGTTATAAAAGTATTAAAGGTCTTAAATAAAATAAAAAATATTAGAATCAATAATAGCCTAATTTGAAGAAAGGAAGTGACGAAGGATTGCATAAAAAACCTTACCTTAACATTTTCCTTATCTTATTATTTATCTTAGCTATAACCGGACCGGCCCTGGCCAATGATGACCTCCCCCGTTTTGACTATACTGCCACCTACGATGTAGAAGGTAAAATAAGGTTCGAAAGAGTAACCGGCCATGGATGCAGTACAGGCGCGGAAAAAACTCAAACTATCGAAGGCTACGGGCATTTGCAAAAATATGAAGATGTTTCAATCTCCAAAAATATTATCCGCAATGAAGAAATAACAGAGTGGACCGTTCCTGAAGATGCCATTGACGGCTTAGTGGTAACCACCATCATCGACCTCTGTGCCAGGCCGATGTCGACCGCTGCCCATGATTATATAGAAGACACCGATCTTCTATTTAAAGGCATAGACGAAGCCACCGCCGAATTTGTCTATGCAGAATACGGCATTACAGAAGGAGACATCATTAACCCCTACCATCCTCTTGTTGTAGACGGCACTATCGAAGTCAACCCCATGACCGATCAGGTTTGGGCAGCTCAGATTGCTACCGACCAGGGCCACAGCGGCATTTACGAACAGGAATTTGTCGCCGCTTACGGACCCGGACCCTACCACCCGAGGGCGGGTGATGATTTTAGTTGGTCGCTGGACAAAAGCAAAAAAGGGGTAGATTTGTGGTGGCACAGTGATAAAAAAGAATTCGGCATAGACTACGGGGACCGTTACGTGGGCAACTATTTCGAAATTGACCAGTACACCCACACCACCAGCGGGTTGACCAGGCGCCTGATCAGTATGAGCAATCCCTTCGATAATCTATACCTGCATGAAGAGTATGAGGTAACCGGAATGTCTGAAGTAGAAGAAGCATTTACCATGGAAATTCTACCACCGGGACCGGATGCCATAACCCTGGAATGGTATGACATGTTTTAATAACGATTTAACTTAGCGCGTTTTATGAGCAACAGCTCAAAAACCCATACCTAACCGCCCCCGGGGATCTTAAGCCGGGGGCTTTGTTTTGCCGGTCGTCCAATACTAAAAATAGTTCCCGCTTTGGTCGGTTTAGCAGCATGCAACTAGTTATCCAGAATTTAAGTTAAAAGGGCGCGAGTTAAATTTTCTTAACATCTTCGCACAATTTCATAAAAAAGTTATTGACATTGCTCCACCCTAATGCTATAGTATGTATCAGCGAGGTGCTTAGGAAAAATTAAGTACTTCAAAAAAATTTAAAAGGAGTGTTGATGAATGAAGAAAAGAACTTTGACTGCAGCAGCATTAGCTGTAGTGTTCGTTCTGGCCCTGGCCACACCGGCTCTCGCCGGAATGGACCACACCGCAACTTATCAATGGGACGGCACAGTAGACATGCAAAAGCAGGTCGGTCACCTTTGCAACACCGGAGCTGAAATGAAGCAGGATATTTCAGGCGATGGCAAAATGGATAAAACCATGGACGTTGCCATGTCAGAAGGCATTCTTACCGTCGATGACGCAAACGACTTTGTAACCGCTGACGACGCAACAGATAACCTGACCGTAACCAGCGTAATCACACTTTGCGCACCGGCCAAGCAAATGCAATCAACCACAGATTACGTTTATAGCGAAACTGAAGGTTGGAAGTCTCAAACTGGCCCTGAAACCAAGGCAAATGTATATGATTTGTACGAAGGAAATGTCTCACAACAT
>SKPU01000195.1 GCA_007119335.1 Syntrophomonadaceae bacterium | reverse complement strand
CGCATAACGCGCCGCACGGCCTTCGGGGTCGTTAAAGGCTAGACCGGACATAACCATTTTTGCTTCTCCGGCCGGGCCATTAACCACAAATGCGGTCTTTTCACCGTATTTTTCCCACAGCTTGTGGCCGCTTTCATAAGCCCCTACACCCTTCAGGTCATCGGCAGGAACCAGCTCTCCTCCGTTTACATCAACTTTTAAAAGCCAACTCTTGCCATCTTCAACCAGACCTTCCACTACTAATGCGGCATAACCCATGCGGGCCAGGTTCTGGGAAAACGGGGTCCCGGCATTAGCCTCTTTGATCCCCCCGGTCAGAGGCGATTTGCCGCCTACTGATATACGCCCTGAGTTGGGGGCACGGGTTCCTGATAATATACCCGGCGCAAAAACCAGTTTGTTGTTCGGACCAAGGGGATGGCAGTCTGCCGGCACTTCATCGTTAACCATCATTGAACTTAACCAGCGGCCACCTTTACCCTTGTACTTATCCGGTAGCGGTTCAACCGTTACCTTCTTGTTAGTCATGTCTACACGAACCAGCTTGTCCATACGAGTTCCTCCTTTAATATGTTAGAGATGCAGTAAAGATAAACACACCTTTCTACACTTGCTTCCCAGGAAAGCTATTTTTGACAGCCCTGAGATAATCCTGGTTGATTTGATGCAAAAAAACATAATTGGAGCGGAACTTTTTTAAGTCAATACACCTGGTTAACTGGTTTGATTAAGTATTTTTAGTATACCATAAGCTAGAATTGTCGGTCAATTAATTTTGATTATTGCCAAGATTGATAAAGTGCCCTGCAGAGCGGCAGAAAAGCTAATTTAGCGGATTAAACTTTTTAATCATGGTTTCCTGAGCTGCTTAAGGGCATGAATAGAATTATATTCAAGGTAAAATCAGGAGAGAAAGTACCTAACCAGGGCGATCAAAGCCATGCCGGTCAGGACCGTGGCAAAGAGATTGCGGGTGATAATTGCTACGCCAAAGACGGGAATGGAGACCCAGAATGCAGGGTTTGAAGCAAGATCGAGGGTAAGCGCCCCTTGCGACACAAAAAGAGCCGGAGCAAGCAGAGCGGCTAAAACTGCCACCGGGACATAGGATAACCAGCGCACCACCGGCTCAGGCAGCTGCCGCCTGGACAGCAGCAAAACAGGCAGAGCCCGGGGCAGGTATGTAACAACAGACATAAGAAGGATCAGGATAATCATCTCAGAGGCGCCCGGATCAGTCATTGCAATTTTCCCCTTCTTTCGAGTCGGCCGGGTTGCTTGAATCTTCCGGAAGCCGCCCTGTGTAGCCCGGTTTCTGTTTCCAGAAGGCACCGATTGTCGCGGCGATCACTGTGGCTAAGATTATGTAGAGTTGATCAAATCCGGAGAGGAAAAAGATCAAGCCGAGTGCTGCTGCGATTACAGCTATGACAACATGACGGTAATTTTCGATCTGCATGACCAGAAGGGCAATAAACATCGCCGGAAGGACATAATCAATACCAAACATTTTTGTATCAAAAGTCAGGCTGACTCCGACCCATGCGCCCAGTAAAGTTCCTGCAATCCAGGCCAGATGGGCTGAATGGTTGAGGGCAAAAAGTTCAGCTTTGGGGGGCCTCCCTTTTCGGCGGAAGTGCACTGAATGCAGGGCAAATGATTCATCAGTTATTTCATAGCTGAAAAAGGCCTGCTCTAAAGGTCTTAAATAGCGCAGGTGGGGCGCTAAGTAGGCGCTCATCAACATATGGCGCAGGTTGACCAGGAATACAGTGGTCGTTATGACGGCCAGCCCTGCACCGCCGTCAATCAAGCCGACTGCGATTAACTGTGCCGACCCGGCAAAAACAAACACGGACATGGCCAGAGCACTGTAAATGCTTAATCCTGCAGTAGAAGCAAGGACTCCGAAAGCCAAACCGATCGGTAAATAACCGAGGATGATCGGAATAGCCCTGACCATTCCGGTCAGGGCCTGGTTATAATAATTATTTTGATCAGAATGAGGCCCTCCTTTTGCGCTGGCATAACCAAAGTTTTGCTCTTCTTCGCTCCTGGTGGAGGGCCGCTTCTTTTGATCATTTCTATCTACCAACTAATCACCTGTTGTAAATTAGTAAATTTTTATCAGGTTAACTTGTAAACCGTATCGCCTTCTCTAACTTTATCTTTGACTTTCAGGCCGACCAGGTCGCCCGCTTTGGCTTGATCAATATTTTTGTGTTCTACCTGTATGGACTTGACCTCTTGCTCCAGATCAGTAGTTGATCCGACAAAGGCGAGCAAATCTCCTACTGCCAGGGGGCTATCCAATTGAAGAATTGCCACCCCGATTTTGCTGTAATAATGTGTAACCTGGCCGATCGCCTGTCGTTCCATGGCTAACAACACATCCTTTCGGAATATTTTTAATGTTATTCGCCATTCGGAAGCTACTATCCTTCCCGCTTCTAAAAATTTCTGCACCGATCTTCCAAGTTCCCACCTTGAACTTTAAAAACGACCGTTTGAAAAGCTTATTCCAGATCCAAAAATATGGACCGCTCATCACTTCAAGAGCGGGAGCATCATTAAATATGCTGCTCGACTTTTTCAGTGAGCGTTTGCTTGTTCATCGCTCCCATGAAGCTATCTACGACCTGCCCATTTTTAAATAAAAACATGGTCGGAATGCTCATTACTTCATATTTCTGAGCCAGGTTCTGATTCTCATCAACATTTAACTTGACCACTTTCAAGCGACCTTCATTAGCTGCGGCGATCTCTTCAAGAACCGGCCCAAGCATTTTACAGGGTCCGCACCAGGGAGCCCAAAAATCAACCAGAACCGGTAGTGATTCCTGCATTACCTCTCCGTCAAACTTGTCTTCATTAATTTCCATTACTGCTCCAGCCATATCTAATTTCCTCCTTCTGTTATCTGGTATTCTTTTCATCACATAAATCTATTAGCGGTGACTTACTTTCATTCTACACCAGGGAACCAAACAAAATCAACCAAATCGATATGCTTATTTAGATTCAGAGCAGGCGCAGGCCTGCCTCGCGAAAAGCTTCACGGGCGTAATTAAATTCCCGGGCGGTGATGCGGCGTTTGAGTGGCGGATATTCAGATGCCCGGTGAGCCGGGTAGTACTGGCCCATTACGTTGACAGCACAGTTTGCCGACACTTCCTCCCTGATCATGCGGGCTACATTTTCGCTACCCGATAAGTCTTCCGGTAAAATCAGGTGGCGGACCAAAAGCCCGCGGCTGGCCAGGCCATCTGATTCAACCTTTAAATCACCAACCTGATGCTGCATTTCCTTTAACCCTTCCCGAAGCCTGGTGAAATAATCTGCGGCGCCGGAATAGATTTCGCCCTCGCGGTCTGAACCGTATTTTGCATCGGGCATATAAATATCAATAAACCCCTCCAGAGTACGCAGCGTCTGCACCGATTCATACCCGCCGCAATTATAAACTATGGGCAGGCTTAAGCCATCCCTGGCAGCCCGATCTATTGCAGCCGTGATCTGGTAAAGGTAGGGGGTCGGACTGACCAGGTTTATGTTGCTGCACCCGCCCGCCTCGAGGCGAAGCATAGTCGCGGCAAGTTCTTCTATAGTGCTGACCCGCTCGGTTTCAAGGCCCTGGCTGATCGTCCAATTCTGGCAGTATACACAGCTCAGGTTGCAGTTTGTAAAAAAAATTGTCCCTGATCCACCACGTCCGACCAGTTCTTGTTCCTCACCGAAGTGAGGACCGGCGCTGCTTATATAGAGGTCTGCAGTAACCCGGCACTGCCCGGTTTCACCCTGCAGGCGGTTCACCTGGCACCGATGAGGACAGATGGTACAGCTGTTTAAAATCCGGTAAAACCGGCTGATTCGTTCAGAACGCTCCTGCGGGGACATCTGCAGATAAAAAGGGCCGGCCTGTTTTTTTCCGCGCTTAAACACCTTAATCACCTCACTTCTTAAATAACTATATAACATTGATCGGCCAAACTGGCAAGCAGGCCTGCAAAAGACCGAGCTATAAATATTTCTGCATCATTAATGGCCCCTGTTTTTGCTTTTTTGAAAGGGCTTGAGCAGGAAATCAAGTGCTCCTTATTGAACTATAGAGTTCAGGTCACTAATTATGATCGGTCTAGCGCTTCATCGAAAAATATTTATTTTATACAGGCAGCTTGAACCGAAGATTACTCACCTCAGTGAAAGCAAAACACCGCAAATCACTGATAAACGCTCGTTCTAGTTTAGAGCTATAAAAAGGAGGAGAGTTAAGATGATTAAACAAATTTCTGTTTTCCTGGAGAATAAATCGGGGCGGTTAGTGCGGGTAGCCCAGGTTTTGGGCGAGGCAAAGATTAATATCCGCGGCCTTTCAATTGCCGATACCTCAGACTTCGGTATCCTGCGCCTGATTGTTGATAAACCGGACCAGGCTATTGACGAACTTAAAAATAAGGGCATTATGGCTACTGTAACCGAAGTCATTGCCATGGAAGTCCCCGACACCCCGGGCGGCCTGGCCAAGGTGCTCAACTATTTACAGGAGGCGGGGATTAACATCGAATATCTTTATTCTTTTATCGAAAAACCAACCACGAATGCAATCATTATGATGCGCGTGGAACGAATCGAGGATGCCCTGGAAGTGCTCAAGAAACACAATGTACCGATTGTCGACGGAGAGCGCATCTACTCATTTTAAAATACTGCCAATTGCAGACTTAGGAGTTGATAGCAATGCAAAAAAAACACCTGAGCGCGGTAGAGCGCTCGGCCAAACCGCTTGATCCGGCCGGCAGCCTTAAAGAGACTGTTAGCTACGCTTTCAAAAACAGTCCCTTTTACCGCCGAGCATTTGAAAGGGCCGGATTGAAGCCGGAAGACATCAGAGATGCAGAAAGCTTTTCCCGGGTCCCCTTTACGACTAAAAACGATTTAAGGGAAGCTTATCCTTACGGAATGGCTGCTGTGCCCTTAAATGATATTTTACGGATCCATGCCTCTTCGGGGACTACCGGAAAACCGATCGTGACCGGTTATACCCGTCATGACCTGGAAAACTGGTCTGAAGCGGTAGCCCGGATTTGCGCCATGGCCGGGGTAACCTCTGCAGATATAGCGCAAATTTCTTTTGGTTACGGCCTTTTTACCGGTGGCTTCGGCCTGCACTACGGGCTTGAAAAACTGGGGGCAACTGTGGTTCCTTTTTCAAGCGGTAATACGGAGCGCCAGTTATCGCTGATGCAGGATTTCAAAACCAATGTCCTGGTCAGCACCCCCTCTTTTGCGATTTACATGGCTGAAACAGCCCGCGACCTGGGTTACGACCCGCTTGATTTCAAGTTAAAGATCGGCCTTTTTGGCGGTGAACCGATTTCTGAGGCTATGCGGGAGGATATTGAAAAACAGTGGGGCCTCAAAGCCACCACTAATTACGGATTGACTGAAGTGGTCGGCCCCGGCATATCCGGTGAATGCCCTGAAATTAAAGGCATGCACATCCTGGAAGAGTTTTATTATCCCGAAATTATCGACCCCCAAAGCGAGGAAATCTTGCCGGACGGCTCAACCGGGGAACTGGTTTTAACTCCGCTATTTAAAGAAGGGTTCCCGGTCCTGCGTTACCGAACCGGTGATATAACCCGTTTGATTGCAGAGCCCTGTGCCTGCGGGCGGACCAACCGCCGGATGGACTACATCACCGGGCGCAGTGACGATATGATTATCATCAAGGGGGTAAATATATTCCCGTCACAGATTGAAGAAGTGCTGGCCGGTTTCAGCGAAGTTTCTCCACACTACAAGTTAGTCCTGCACAAGAAAAAAGGCTCGATCAAAGATTTAGAGGTGCAGGTAGAACTGACCCAGAGCGGTTTTTCAGATAGGTTTAGAGAACTGGAAGCGCTAGAAAGTCGGATTCGACAGAGCCTGCGTTCCACCCTTTCCATGGCTCCGCGAATCAAACTGATGGAACCGAAATCACTGGAACGGACCACCGGCAAGGCAAAACGAATCATAGAAAGTGAGGATCAAAGTCTTGAGTGATCAAAGAGTAATTATGACCGGCAACGAAGCCATTGCCCTTGGAGCCTATGAAGGTGGAGTGACGGTGGGAACCGCTTACCCGGGGACCCCGAGTACGGAAATTTTAGAAAACCTGGGCCAGTACCCGGGAGTGGACTGCAACTGGTCACCGAATGAAAAAACCGCCCTGGAGGCAGCTATCGGGGCTTCCATGGAAGGAGCGCGGGTCATTGCAACCATGAAACATGTCGGAGTGAACGTCGCTGCCGACCCACTTTTAACCCTGTCTTACACCGGGGTGGGCGGAGGCCTGGTGCTTGTTACAGCTGACGACCCGGGTATGCACAGCTCACAAAACGAACAGGATAATCGTCATTATGCCCGCCTGGCCAAGATTCCCCTGCTGGAGCCTTCTGACAGCGAAGAGGCCCGGGACTATGTGCTTGCCGCCTTAGAACTCAGTGAGCGATTTGACACCCCGGTCATGCTGCGCACCACCACGCGTATTTCTCATTCGCGAAGCACATTGGTGCCCGGTGAACGGCGGGAACATTCGGTCGGCGGTTTTGAGAAAAACCCGGCCAAGTACGTCATGCTGCCCGGTTTTGCGAGGCAGCGCCATCCTTTAGTCGAAGATCGCCTGCTCGCCCTGCAGAAAGAAGCTGAAAATAGTTCCTTAAACCGAATTGAACCCGGTTCTGAAGATTTAGGGATAGTCTGCAGCGGAGTAGCTTACCAGTATGCTCGCGAGGTTCTCCCTGATGCCACCTTTTTAAAGCTCGGTTTCAGCTATCCTCTGCCCAAAGCGCTGATCCGCGAGGTTGCCTCAAAAGTGAAAGAAATTGTAGTCATTGAAGAACTCGACCCCTTCCTGGAGGAGCAGCTGCAGGCTATGCATTTAGGAGTTCCGATCAGGGGCAAGGAACTATTCCCCCTGCTTGGTGAACTGGGCGCCGAAATAATCCGTGAAAAAATGCTG
>SKPU01000157.1 GCA_007119335.1 Syntrophomonadaceae bacterium | reverse complement strand
ATGGTAGTTCATACAGAATCTGAAAGAGTGGTCAAGTCCCGTAAATCTGTGCTCAGTTTGATGCTGGCTAACCACCCTCTGGATTGTATCACCTGCGAAAAAACCGGAGAATGCAAACTGCAGGACTACTGCTACCGGTATGGGGTGGCATCCAGTGAATATGTGGGAGCAGTCAAAGACCTCTCCTTTGATGACACTAATGCTTTCTTTGTCCGGGATATGAACAAATGTATTCTCTGCGGCATTTGTGTCGGCAAATGCCAGGAAGTTGTCGGAGCCGGTGCTATCGCTTTTACCAAGCGCGGCTTTGTAACTAATGTCGGTCCCGGATTTGAAGATCCTATTGAAGAATCTTCCTGCGTCTTCTGTGGAATGTGTATTGATAATTGTCCGGTGGGTGCCTTGATCCCGAAATATGTAACCGGAAAAGGCCGTCCCTGGCAGAGTGAAAGCGTCCCTGCTGTATGCCCTTACTGCAGCTTAGGGTGTAATATAAATCTGCATGTCAAGGCTAACCAAGTGATTGGAGTCAGTCCTGATCAAGAAAGCCCGGTTAACCGGGGACACCTTTGTATCCAGGGTAAATTTGGCTGGGATTTTGTGCACAGCGGTGAACGGGTTACTGCGCCCATGGTAAAATCAGATGGCGTTTTTGTTGAAGTTAGCTGGGAAGAAGCGCTAGACTATATTGTCGATAATATTAAAGATGTTCAGTCGCGCTTCGGGTCAGATGCCCTGATGGGCCTGAGTTCACCAAAGGCGAGCAACGAAGATAACTATCTTTTCCAGAAGTTAATTCGTTCCCTGGGCACAAATAATGTTGACAGCTATACCAGGCACTGTCACGCTGCCTCTGTGGACGGTATGATGGAAGTTTTTGGGAATGCGGCAACTACGAACAGCATAGACGAAGTAGCTGGAACAGGAGCAGTGCTTGTGATCGGAGCAAACCCTTACGAGAACCACCCAATCCTTGATTACCGGGTACGCGAAGCAGCTCAAAACGGAGCGCAGTTAATCGTGGCCACTTCTGAGATAATCAACCTGTTTGATGTCGCTAATTTCGACCTGCCTTTAAAGCAGGGCACTGAGCTGGCCCTGCTAAATGGCCTGGCTAATGTGATTATTGCGGAAAACCTTTTTGACAAAGCTTTTATCGAAAAGCGCACGGAAGGTTTTGATGAGCTGAAAAAAGCAGTGGATAAATACACCCCTGAGTATGTCGCTGGCATAACCGGTCTCAATGCGGAAGATATTCGTTCAGCAGCCCGTGCTTATGCGTCAGCGGAAAAAGCGGTCATCGTATCTGATGCCGGTGTTGATCAAAAAACTGGCGGGGTTGAATTTGTCAAAGGATTGACTAACCTGGCCCTGTTGACCGGTAATGTCGGCAAAGAATCTGCGGGGGTTTATCTGCCATACGGAGAAAATAACCTGCAGGGTTCATCCGATATGGGTGCGTTGCCCAATGTTTTAACCGGTTATCAGCATTTGAACAACAAAGAAGTTCATGAAAAATTTGCCAGGGCCTGGGGTGTTAAACTAAGTGAAATCCCTGGCCAGAGTGCTGCTGAAGCATTCGAAGCAGGCAAAAAGAGCATCATAAAAGCGATGTATATCATGGGTGAGAATCCAGCTGCCTGTGGCGGAGATAAAAATCAAAAAGCAGACTACCTGAACAATCTTGATTTTCTCGTCGTTCAGGATATCTTTATGACTGAAACTGCTTCACTCGCTGATGTTGTCCTGCCTGCCGCTTCTTTTGCTGAAAAACTGGGGACCTATACCAACACCGAACGGAGGGTTCAGCTTAGCCAGCCGGCTTTAGAGCCTCCCCATGAGGTTTTCCCCGATTGGGCTATCCTGGTCGAACTGGCTGAATGGTTTGGATTTGAATGGGATTATGCCGGGCCGGAGGACGTCTTTGATGAGATAACCGCTCTGACCCCTGAATATAGCGGCTTGGATTATCAGCGGTTGGTTGAACAAGGACTGCAGTGGCCCTGTCCTGCAGCGGATCATCCGGGAACTAAATTTCTCCACGAAGAGAGCTTTAGCCACGGTTTAGGCAAGTTCTCAGCAGTGGAATATAAGCCTGAAGAGGTTTCTGAAAAAGATGATCATGCAGAGGTTTGCTGCAGCAGCCATCAACACAACTGCACATGCTTAAGCGAATCAATGAGTAAGCGTTCAGTAGTCAGTGCTTTCAAGAAAAGCTGCTGCGTATAAGCGGCCGGTGCTAAACTAATTTCAAATTGCATGAAAGAAACCTTAAAGTGTCCCCGGGCAAACTACCGGGGGCACTTTTTTAAACCTGTCGGTCTTTATTGTAACCGGCCGGCTTAATTCCAGTGGCAGGTTATGCAGGATACTGGCTTATCTGCGCAGAAGTTACATCCTCAGTAATATATAGGAGGTGCCAGGGTTGTCAAAACATCTTTTCCCTGAAGATTTTTTGTGGGGAGCGGCTACCGCTGCTTATCAGATCGAAGGATCGCCTGATGCTGATGGTAAGGGGGAGTCGATCTGGGATCGGTTTTCGCATACCCCTGGGAAGATAATGAATGACGAAAACGGTGATCTTGCCTCTGATCATTATCGTCGTTACAGGCAAGATGTCGATATGATGGCTGACCTTGGCCTGAATGCTTACCGTTTTTCCATATCCTGGCCCCGAATATTTCCGGAAGGCGGTGGCAGAGCTAACAAGAAAGGTCTGGATTTTTACCGCCGCCTGCTGGAGCAGCTGCACAGTCATAATATTAAACCGGCTGTTACCCTGTATCACTGGGATCTCCCTCAAGCTTTACAGGATAAAGGGGGTTGGAATAATCGCGATACAGTTAACTATTTCGCTGAATATGCCGCTTTTATGTATGAGAATCTCGATTTACCTGTTGATCGCTGGATTACGCTTAATGAACCATGGGTTGCTGCTTTTCTTGGTCATACAATGAGCCTGCATGCTCCCGGTTTAAATGATTTCAGCCTTTCATTGCAGGTCGCTCACAATCTTCTTTTGGGACACGGCTGGGCGGTAAAAATGTTTCGTGAGGCAAAACGCGATGACGAGCCGATTGGAATTGCCCTCAACCTCACCTCTATTCAACCTTTTTCTGACAAGGAGGCCGATTTGTCAGCAGCCTGGCGGACAGACGGATTTATGAACCGCTGGTTTTTGGATCCAATTTTTAAGGGTAGTTATCCAAAGGATATGGTCGAAATTTATGATCAGTCCTTTAAATTGCCCCGGATCGAAGATGGGGATCATGAAATAATTGCCGGCCCGATAGATTTTCTAGGGATCAACAATTATACACGTTACCTGGTTCAGGCCGGCCGCAGTGAAGGTAATTTTACAGGTAATTTTGTTAATCCATCGGAATCGGAATACACAGAAATGGGTTGGGAGGTATATCCGCAAGGTATTTACCAGCTGCTGACCCGGGTAAACAATGATTACGGAAACTTACCGCTTTATATTACTGAAAACGGAGCCGCTTTTCCTGATTACCTTAATAAAGACGGAACGGTTGATGACCCGAGAAGAATCAACTACCTGCAGAGTTACCTGCTGGAAGCCTGGAAAGCTATCCAAGACGGAGTTCCTTTAAAGGGATATTATGTATGGACCCTGATGGATAATTTTGAATGGAGTTTTGGTTACAGCAAACGTTTTGGTTTAATCTATGTTGATTACTCAACCCAAAAACGTTACTATAAAAACAGTGCTTTTTGGTATCAAAAAGTAATCGACCGTAACGGTCTCGAGATATAGACTGATCCGTTTTTGCTTGATCTGAAATAGTGGCTTCTGTTTTTGGTAAAATAATTATTTGCGTGTCAGGCAGGCCCGGTAAAATGCTCCAGGTAGTATAATAAAGCATTAATAAATGGGAGAGCAATAAATTGGAAGAAAAAAGAGCAGTCCAAAAAAATATAACCAAAATTCGAGATGGAGAGCTCGAAGAACTTTGTGACCTGATTACAGTTGAAGCTCCTGTAACGATCTATCTTAACGGTAATGAACTGGTTACACTGCTTTGTACCCCTGAAAAACTCGATCAACTGGCTCTGGGCTTTTTGCGCTCTGAAGGAATGCTCTCTAAGATTGATGATGTGGAATCAATTCGAGTCCGGGAAGAGGAAGGCCTGGTCGAGGTTGACCTCAAAAAAGAGACCGGCCTTGCTGAAAAGCTCTACGGTAAAAGAACTTTGACCTCAGGATGCGGAAAAGGAACGGTTTTTTTTAACGCCCTTTATTCCATACGCAGCAGCCCTTTAACAGGAGAATTGAAAATCGAGGCAGCTAAAGTAGGAGAGCTAATGGATGCTCTGCAGCAAAGGGCAGAACTATTTAAAACTACCGGTGGTGTACACAGCGCAGCCCTGGCTGACCAGGGAAAAATCCTCTTTTTTTGTGAAGATATCGGTCGGCATAATGCTATTGACAAAATCATTGGCCAATGCCTGCAGGCCGGGATCCCAACGAATGATAAAATTATGGTTTCCAGCGGCCGTTTAAGTTCGGAGATTCTTTTAAAAGCGGCCAAACTTAAGATACAGCTGCTTATTTCCCGGGCCGCGCCAACTTCCTTGAGTATTGAATTAGCGGAAAGCTTAAATATCACTCTGGCCGGTTTTGTGAGGGGCAAAAGGATTAATCTGTATACCCATCAATGGAGGATTGTTAATAACTGAATTCAGCTTGCGGAAAAAAAACATGAAGTGATTAGTTTGTGAAGGGTCTTCCGGTCTTTAATCAGCTCTTCATTAAGATGCAGTTTTTTAGCATAAACTTTAACCTGGTCCAGGTAAAACCCTGTTTGATATTCAACCTCTTCTTTAACGGTTTGTTGAACTTCCTCCAGCATGTCTCCAATTTTCATGTTCGGTAGAGTCACCGGGTCGACACTCAAATCGATTTTTAAAATCACTTTGTTTTTGCCGTTTTGCAGTTCCACTTCCAGGATCTTATAAATACCAGGAATGGATGATGAAATATATCTTGCCAGGTCGGTGATTACGTGCTCGGCAATATAAAAACTGCCCAAATTGCTGAAAATGGGGCGGACCACGGAGCGTTCTACAGGAACATCTGCAGGTTTCGCTGCAGGAAGACTGAAGAATGAACGCAGTGGGTCGACAATATAGCCGGGAAAATCTTTTTTGATTTCAAATGTGGGCAGGGGAATAACGTGGCGGTTATCTTTAGCTCTGACTGCCAGAGCTTTCTTAATGGATTCGGGATCAGAAACTTCTTCGATTGTAAAATAATGAATCGGTTTTGGCACTTCGAGGTTTTCGGCAATTAAATCGGTCATTCTTCTTGATGTGCCGATGATTAAAACCCGACCAGGGTTGATTTCAGCCAGCTTACTCCTAACCTGTCCGGCCTGCACGGGGTCTTTAAAGAGGGCTCTTTTGATAGCGCCATAGCGGGTAGTTTCCCGCTTAGCGGAACGACCGGCCAGATTCGTGTTGCCTTTAATCAGTAACCCGTCATCAATTATATATTCTACACTAAACCTGGTGGCCAGGATCGGAGCGTGATGGCTCTTTCCTGTACCACTGTGACCTACTAAAGCTAATACTTCCATATGTTCACCTAAATGCTAAATTATTTGCCGGCTCTTGCGCCGTTTAATAAAACTGGTTATTATTATAACATATAAATAGTAGTTAAGTTAAACGAAGGAGCAATTAAATGATTATTATAACTTCACCACCAGAATATTTTTCAGGCCAACTGACGGTTCCCGGAGATAAGTCAATTACTCATCGGGCATTAATGCTTGGTGCAATTTCCCGCGGGGTTACTGAAATTAAAGGGTTTTTAGATGCCGAGGATTGTCGGGCTACCATTAACTGCTTACGTTTATTAGGAGTAAAAATAAATGTGAGGGATAATCGGTTGTTGATTGAAGGGCGGGGGATGAACCTTAAAAAAGCAAGTAAAGTCCTGGATGCCGGTAATTCAGGAACTACGGCCCGTCTGATACTCGGGATTTTAGCCGGTCAGGATTTTGAAACAACTATAAGCGGAGATCTATCTTTGCAGAAGCGTCCAATGAAAAGAATAGTCGAACCACTGCAATCAATGGGTGCCTTGTTTAACGGAGAATCAGATCGGCTGCCGATAACTATCAAGGGAGGGAAACTAGCTCCGTTAAATTACAAAACCCCTCGGGCCAGTGCCCAGATAAAATCGGCGATTTTACTGGCTGCTCTTTATGCAGAAGGGGTGACCACTGTAGAGGAACCTTATCAAAGCCGCAATCATACCGAATTAATGTTAGCCCAGTTTGGAGCAAATATCTCGGTAAAAGAACGCCTGGTTACTTTGGAAGGCCTGCCTGCTTTAAAAGGCAGGCCGGTCAGAGTCCCGGGTGATATATCAGCAGCAGCCTTTTTAATGGTAGCAGCTGCTCTTGTCCCGGATTCGGAGGTGCTCTTAAAGGATGTCGGTATCAACCCTGCGAGGCGGGGTGTTATTGATGTGCTGTTCCAAATGGGCGCTCATATTGAAATTCAACAGGAGCGTCAGTGGGGCAGTGAGCCGGTTGCCGACATCCTGATCAGGGGAGGATCGTCCCTGAAGGGGGTAGAAATTAGTGGGGCTATGATTCCGCGCCTTATCGATGAGATACCGGCTCTGGCTGTTTTAGCGGCAGTTGCAGAAGGAAAAACTGTGATCCGTGATGCCGACGAACTGCGGGTTAAAGAATCAGACCGAATTTCTGACCTCGCCGGGCAGTTAAAAAAATTAGGCGTTAATATTACCGAAACCGATGATGGGATGGATATTGAAGGTAAAGCAGGCTTAAAAGGAGCGGATGTGGAAAGTTGTGGTGATCACCGTCTGGCTATGGCTTTAGCCGTAGCTGGTTTAGCAGCGGAAGGGGAAACAGCAGTGCACGGTGCTGAAATAATTAATGTTTCTTTTCCTGGTTTTATGCCGGCCTTGCGTTCCCTGATCATTAAGTAATCACCACAAAAATTGATTCTGCCGGGTTTTTATGTTAAAATATGGT
>SKPU01000197.1 GCA_007119335.1 Syntrophomonadaceae bacterium | reverse complement strand
GAAGAAATAACTAGGGGAACTAAAAGAAAAAGAGGCGGCAATAATGAATAGGCCTGTTCAGCCGAACCAGCCCGGTTGGTACTACCGATTAAGCAGTTTTTTCCGCAATAAATTTGGTGAACCCGTTTATAAAATACCCATTGATGCCGGTTTTTCCTGCCCAAACCGTGACGGCACAATCGGCTATTCAGGCTGCAGTTATTGTTATAACCCCTCTTTTGCTCCTAGCAGTAAAAGCAGCAGCCCCATACCGACCCAACTATCGATTACTGAGCAAATCAACCGGGGTAAAAAGAAAAAGAGCCAGGCAAAGCATCTGGCTTACTTTCAATCATACACCAACACTTATGCCCCCCTGATGTATTTAAAAGAACTTTACGATGAAGCCCTGAGCAGCCCGGAAGTTATCGGGCTTAGCATAGCAACCCGTTCAGACTGTGTCACAGAGAAAACGCTCGATATGCTGGAAAGCTACACTCAACACTGCCACCTCTGGATCGAATACGGCTTACAATCGGCCCATGACGAGACCCTCCAACAAATCAACCGGGGCCATGATACAGCCTCCTTTGCACATGCGGTAAAAATGACTCGCCGCCGCGGCATCTACACCTGCGCACATATTATCCTGGGCCTACCGGGCGAAACTAACACTATGATCCTTGAAACTATTGACTTCATAAATCAGCTGGGAATAGACGGAATTAAGTTTCATCACCTGCAGGTCATCAAAAACACAACCCTGGCAGATCAATACAAGCAGGGGAAAGTAACTGTATACGAAAAATGTGAAGACTATATACCAGTGCTTTGTGACTGCCTGGAAAAACTCGCTCCCCATATTGTCATTCACCGTCTGGCGAGCCAGACCACCTCTGCGGAACTTCTGATCGCCCCGCACTGGCCTGAAGGGGCCGGGCAGATCGCCTCTGCGGTTGAAACGGAGCTAAGAACCCGCGGAGCCTACCAGGGCTGCCGCTATAAAATCTGATGTTATTATTTTGGTCAGTAGAAGGCAGTATTAAAAAATAGCCTTTCCCTTTATCCGGGAAAGGCCAGATCTTTTTAAACAAGTCATCCAGATCTTTAGCAGTAATAATTAACTGCCTTCTTCCAGGTCCATCTCTATTTGCTCTTGCTGCTGCTGTGTCTCCTCGTAAAGCTCTCTCAGTTCCTCTTCCGAGAATTCCAGATCTTCTGTATCAAGGTTTTCCTCTATGTAGCCCTCCATATAGGTCTGGATCTTAAGCTGCTGTGATATATCTTCCCTCAATTCTTCTGCTGTATACCCTGCTTCTTCCAGCTGTTGTTCCAACATTTCTTCACCGCCGGACTGCTCGGCAAACATCTGGTACTCCTCATCCACTTCATCTTCGCTTACAGTCATACCTTCCTCTTCAACTTTCTTCTCTATGAGCAAGCTGTTAACCAGATTGTCCAAAATCTGGGGCCTCAACTCTTCCAACATTTCCGACATCTCAGCGCTTTCGGGATCCATGCCCTGCTGCATCATCATTTGCATTTGCTGTTCTTCTTCCTGTTGGTACTGCTCAATAAATATTTGTTCTCCATTAACTTCCGCAACCACTGTGCCATCTTCACCCTCATCTATTACCTCGGGATATTTTTCAACATCGCTTTCCGCTTCTAAATCTTCAAGATGCTCCATAATAAGCTCCTGCTCTTTTTCTTGCTTCAAATGTTCCTCTAGTTGAGGCTTTGCTTCCTCAAAACCATTTTCTTTCTCTACTTCGCCTTCGTCTGGCGCTTCTTCCCCGTTTAGTTCTTCTCCAACTTCTTCTTCCTCAATTGGCTCTTCTTCTGCTTCACATCCAATTACGGAAAAACCTAATACTGCAACAACTAGCATTGACAAAAATGTAATTCTTTTAATTTTAAAAACCTCCCTGCCTGATTAATTCGACCCTCAGTATAAAGACTGCCAGTGGCAATTCTATGGGAGTTTTTTTAAATTCATGTTAAGTTTACACCTGCGCAGGAATTCTTTCGCCCAGGGAACAGATTAAGTTTTACTGCAGGATAAACCGCATCGCTAAAAAGAAAGAGCTTGCGCATATTGCGTAAACTCTTTTGCTCTGGGACAGACAACATTTTAAATTAACCCAATAGTATAGTAATTTTAAAAGCTCAACAATTATGCCAGGCTTAAAATCTGCCGTGCTTGATCCGGAGAAGCAACCGGGCGATTATGGATTTGAGCAACCTTGGCAATCCTCTCTACCAGTTGAGCGTTACTTTCAGCAAGCACTCCTTTTTCAAAATAAATATTGTCCTCAAAGCCAACCCGGGCATGCCCGCCCATAATAATTGCTGCTGTCCCTAGAGGTAATTCATGACGGCCAATCCCGGCTACAGACCAGGTGCTGCTGGAGGGGATAGCATCTACAAGGTGGAGCAAATTTTTAATCGTGGCCGGTATTGCCCCGGGAACACCCATCACAAAATCAAAATGCAAAGGTTCAGTAAGCAACCCTTTTTTTAGCAACTGTAGAGCGTTATTGACCATGCCAACATCAAAAACCTCTACTTCCGGCTTAACACCATGCTTTTGCATTACTTTTGCAAAATCCTCAATATAAGCTAGAGGGTTCAAAAATACATCATCACCAAAATTAACCGACCCGGTAGTGAGGGTGGCCATTTCAGGCTTCAGATGGACCGGCTGCAATCTTTCTTCAGGTTTCATGCCCACAGCGCCACCAGTCGAAACCTGGATAATCGGATCACATTTTCCTTTAATTTTATCAATAGTTTCTTTAAAAATATCTCCTGACTGGGTCGCTGCTTCGTCTTCATCTCTCACATGAAGATGAATAATTGATGCTCCAGCCTGGCAGCACCGGTAAGCCTCTTCGGCAATTTCTGCCGGGGTAACCGGTAAATTGGGATTATCTTCCCGGCTTACTTCTGCCCCACTCAAAGCAGCCGTAATAATCAATTTATCAATACTCACTGTTCAGAGCCTCCCCCTTGACTAGAATTCCTGCTTTGTCTTCCCCTTTGTAAATGCAGCGGAACTACACAGGTACCACTGGCTTTTGCTACCAGTAAAGGGTCATCAAGGACGTTGCAGGCAGAGTGGCAACTTTCAATTTCTGCATTAGAAATAATCTTGTGTGCCTCGAACTGCATGTGACGGGAAGTATTTCCAACCTTATCGATCCAACCAACCACTTCCAAAAAATCGCCGGCACACACCTGATCTTTAAATTCAACTGAATCGTAAGCGACAAAGAGTCCTTCATCTCCGTCATGGCGAATTAACAGCTCTGTAGCCACATCGCCAAATAATTTAACTACCAGGGCCCCGTCAACTAAACCGCCACCGTAATGAACATCTTGTTCACTGATCCGAACCCGCAGCATTGCTTTATCCATTTCAAAACACCTCCCCGGCAATAGGCTTAATAGATCTTGTTGATCTCTGCCAATGACTCTTCTATAACCTGCAGCGCATAATCAAGGTCCTCATCTGTATGACGGTAAGAAATGTACCAGTGATGATAGGGCTGGATAAAAAGGCCTCGCCTGATTGTTTCAGTATAAAAACGGGTCCGGCGCTGCTTATATTGCTGGTCAGTTTTATCAAAAGTAACAAAAGGCATCGGTGGTATGCCGGATACAGTAGCGGGCACGCCCGAATCAGCAACAATCTTTTTTAAGCGCTCGAGGAATTTGCTGCCGCGTTCCCAAATGCTATCAAGCACTTTCTCCCGCTCCAGAATATCAATGCACTTCATAGAAGCAGCCATCTCCAAGCTGTTGGGAAAGAAGGTTGAGCTGATAAAAACATCCTTTTCGGCTACCTTCATAATTTCTGATTTTCCGACACAGGCGCTAATCGCATATCCGTTAGCCATCGCTTTTCCAATCGTGGTCATATCCGGAGTAACTCCGTAACGCTCCTGGGCCCCGCCCATAGCAACCCGGAACCCAGTGCGGATTTCATCAAAGATGAGAACCACTCCATATTGATCGGCCAGCGAGCGCACTCCCTCCAGGTAACCTTCCGGAGGAGCGCTAACCGGCTGACCAAGAGGGTGCCCGACTGGCGTGATCATGATTGCAGCTAACTGATCCTTATTTTCTTTAAGCAATTTTTCAAGAGCTTCCAGGTCACCTTAAGGGAATTCAAGAGTTAGCTCCTGGATGGCTGTAGGCACGCCACCCGGAACTTCCACGCACCAATCGTGCCAGCCATGATAGCCGTGGCGCAAAATTTTATCTTTACCACTGTAACTGCGGGCCAGCCTGACAGCCACACTGGTAGCATCAGAACCGGTTTTAACCAGCAAAGCCATTTCAGCTGATGGTACAATATCGATCACGCGCTTGATTAATTCATTTTGGATCGGCTGAACCAGGGAAAAACAAAAACCTTTAGCCATCTGATCGATTACAGCCTGGTTAATCTCCGGTTCATTGTAGCCGAGAATAATTGGACCGTAAGCACAAAGCATGTCAATATAGTCATTACCATCCACATCGACAATATGACCATTATAGCCATGAGTTAAATAGATCGGGTATTCTCCTTCAACAAAGTTGTAAGGACGTCTGATGCCCATCACTCCACCGGGAGAAATGCGCTTAGCTTCCTCAAACATAGTCATCGATTTCTCAAGATTTAATTTTGGCTTCTCCTGCATTTAAACCACCCCTTTAATATATTTTAAGTGTACAGCTCTTCGAAGATTTGTCGCAAAACAGGGCTTTCACGCATTATATGTAATGAAATTTGATCATGATCCCGGGTATAACCGTTACCGATGATCATGTCTAAATCTTTGCCCACTCCTTCGGCACCTAAGGCAGCAGATGTGAAACTGGTTGCCATGCTGAAAAAGTAAACCTGACCACCGTCCCGGGTCGCTAAAATCGAAGATAGTTCAGTGTTGGGGATGTTTACACAGTTAATCGTTAAATCCGCCATCGCTCCATCGGTTGCTTCTTCCACCTTCTTCATTACATCGAGTGCATCAGCTGCATCGGCGATCACAACCTGGTCACAGTAACCGGTCGATTCAGCCCGTTTTTTACTTGCCTCCCGGGGGGCGACTCCTATGACCTGACCGGTCACCCCGGCCCTTTTTCTAGCTTCATGCAGGCATAACAGGCCTGATTTCCCGCCGGCTCCGATTATAACCACTTTGTCACCCGGCCTGACCAGTTTAGCCGTCTGGGCTGCAGCCCCTGCTACATCAAGCACAGCCAGAGCAAGGGTTTGAGGCAAATCTTCAGGCAGAACAGCATAAATTCCGCTTTCAAAAAGGATTGCTTTACCTTCAATTTCCACCTGATCGATTTCCCTGTGTATTTTTTTAATTTGGTCAATCCTTAACGGGGTTAAGGATAGAGAAACCAGGGTAGCTAACCGATCGCCGACTTTCAGGGGGGTTTTCCCTTCCAGGGCAGGTCCGATTTTTCCGACCCGGCCGATCAGCATCCCCCCGGAACCGGTTACCGGGTTATGATGTTTACCCCTGTCTTTGACTATTCCGGTTATAATCTCAGCGATTCGGGCCTCGTCTCCACCGGCTTTTTCCTCGATCTGGGTGAAACTTGCCGAATCAACATTTAAAACTTCAACATCGATCAGGACTTCATTATCATAAATCTCCATATCGTTGTCTATCTTCCAGGCCGGTTGGGGAAGTAACCCTTCTGGCTCAACCACCCGGTGGCTTCCATAAGGACAACCTTTGCGCATGCTAGTGACCTCCTGTTTGTTTTTTCTAAGGACGGCTTCTTTTTAAAGCAATGTGAGTCAACTGGGCCATTTTGTTCTGCGGCGGGGTATAAATTTCTGCCCGATGCACCATCTTTAGAGCATCGTCGGGACAAGCCGTGGCACAAACCCCACAGCCGATACATAAGCTTTCGTCCAAAACCGGCTTTGCATCCGGGGAAACTTTTAAAGCATCAATGTGACACAAATCAACACAGGTTTCACAGTTAATGCAGTCTTCCGGATCAATTAACGGAATGAAGTTGCTGGGCTGCACACCCTGCACCCGGTGATCCTTAATGGCCTGCAGTGGACCGCAGCAGCAACCGCAGCAATGACACATGTAAGCCGGTTCATCAATGACATTGTCACAGGTCAGGACCAGGCCTAATTTATGGCTGCGTTCAAGATTACTGAGCAGTTCATCTAGAGACGCTTTGCGGGCAAAACCATGCCGCAGTAGCCACTCCGCCGGGCGCCCCAGGGAAGTGCAAATATCCTCCATCGGAAACCGGCAGGGATGGCCCAAATGGCTGGCCTTGTGCCGGCAGGCACAAATGGATAAACCGCCGCCGCCGGATTGGCGAATAATGGCCTCAGCCTTTTCATAGTCGAGAACCTCGGTCTGCACCAATTCCGGGATATAATGCTCATATATCAAGGCGCGAAACATTTTTGGTTCCGTACCAAAAATTTCTTCCGCTACTTCCGGAAGCTGAAAATATTGTTCATACAGTGCTGCAAGTTCTTTTACATTGGCTCCGTCCGCACGCATCATGCTGTACTCAAAAAAACCGACAACCACGGGCGAAAGCATGTAGTATGTCGTTCCTTTGCGCGGGATATCTACAACCAGGCCTTTTTTAGCCATACCATCCAGCAAATTAGTCAATTCGCGATCTGCCATCCCGGTCAGCTCCCTGATTTTTTCCAAAGGCCGCGGCTTGAGAGGAAACCTGCTGCCCACTTCTGCCTCATTTTCTGCATAAAGGAGCATAAGTATTTCCATTAAAGTTTCGTTGATTACAACCCCCACCGGAAATCGGCTTAACCTTTCCGCCAGGGCCTGGTAAGCTTCTTCCTTACCACCTGCCAGGTGACCCAAAAAAACACCTCCCTAAAGTTTTTGACTTATTGTTTGCCTTAATAAATTTTCAATCAATGCTATAATTAACCTGCGCAAGTATAATTCGCTAACGGTACAAATAAATCCTTTGCCAAGTAAAAGGTTTTATAAAAGGGTAGGATATTTTGATTACCATGACGAATATAAAAATAGCAAACCAAACTAATGTTTAAGGCGGAAAAAACTTTATGCCAAAACTTAACGAACTACTGCAGCAGTGGCGGGATAACCCGACATTCATGAGTAACGT
>SKPU01000071.1 GCA_007119335.1 Syntrophomonadaceae bacterium | reverse complement strand
GGAACCGAATAAATAAAACCAAAAGATTCATCCCATATGCGCCTGGGGCCACCTTCTCAAGCACATATGGGCAGGTATAGTTAATAAATATATTGTGGTTTCAACCGAACTCGAAGTGTACCGCTTCAGAGGGTCACTCCAAACGCTCGCCCGCATACCAATTCTTCAGGATGTTTTAGTACTAGCCCAGGGCGATCCCGCTTTTACGGGCAGCGATCCAGCCCAAGAAGAAGAGGATCGCTATTGCAGCAATCCAGGCTACAACGGTAAGGAAAACTAAGTCTGTGCTGTGCCGGACGCCTATCCCAATCAGGGCCCAGACAAATACTCCGGCGTAAATGTAATCCTGGCGCAGGTAAAAGACTGCCAGGGCAATCAAGGCAGCAAGAACAAGCATAAGAACTGTAAAAACCACTCCACCTGCACCGATGCCCAGCCAGCCTATATTATATAGCCACACATTAAAGTTAACGATTGTTGCTGCCGTAAGCCATGCCACATAAAGACTGAAAGGGTATTTAACCAGAATGCGGTCATAAATACTTTTCTCGGTTGTAACTGCACCAAGCCGCATGTAAATTGCAACCAGGCTGGCCAGAAAGAGGATGATCACAATCAAAGCCCAGCCTACATGCTGGTAATGCCAGAGAATAAGCCAGAGAACGTTGAAAACACAGCTCACCGCGAATAAAAGCCCCACTGCTTTGACCATTGGATTTTCACGGTATTTAGGAAGGGCCTGGTAAACTACAAAAGCTATCAGACCGAGATAGATCAAACCCCAGATTGAAAATACATAAGGGGCGGGAGTAATCAGCACCGGGTATTCAGCAGATAAATCCTGCTGGGTCATTCCGTTCAGCGGTATTGCATTAGAGAGGTAGTTCATTAACAAAACAATAGCAAGCGCTCCAATGTTGATGTAGGCCCTGATATCACTTCTGACCATAATTAACACGCTCCTTTAGAAAAAAATTAAAACTAACGGAAACAAGATTGACTATGACTATTTTGAGATCTGTAATCAAAAACCGTGCGGAGCATCCGGAAAAAGCATTGTCGAAAAATAGTGATCAATGGTTTCCGCCCGCCGGATCAAAAGACATGACCCATTTTCCTGAAGCAGCAGTTCCGCTGAGCGCAGCTTTCCGTTATAGTTAAAACCCATCGCATAGCCGTGCGCTCCGGTATCATGCATAACCAACAGATCTCCTTTTTCGATTTTCGGAAGGGGCCTGTCGATAGCAAATTTATCATTGTTCTCACAAAGTGAACCGGTCACATCGTAAATATAATTCCGGGGCTCGTTTTCCTTGCCGAGCACTGTAATATGATGATAAGCCCCGTAGATCGCAGGACGCATCAAATCGGCCATACAGGCATCCAAACCAACAAAGTCCTTATATTTTCTGGTGACATGACGGACCCTGGTGACCAGATATCCAAAAGGACCGGTGACCATACGGCCTGATTCAAAAGCAATTTTTAGAGGGGCAAGCCCGTTATCGGCAATGATCTGATCATAGAGCTCCTGCATACTCATAGAAACTGCTTGTAAGTTTACCGGCTGATCTTCGGGATGATAGGGGATACCGATCCCTCCACCCATGTTGATCAACTCAACCTTAATCCCGGTTTCATCTTTTATCTTGACAGCCAGTTCAAAAAGCATACGGGCTGTTTCTACAATGTAGCCATCTTCTAGCTCATTAGAGGCTACCATGGTATGCAGGCCGAAGCGCTTCGCCCCCTTATCCCTGGCTCTTCTATAAGCTTCGATAATCTGGTCCCGGGGCACCCCGTACTTAGCCTCCTGCGGTTGACCGATTAAAACATTCCCGCTGCGCAAATCACCGGGATTGTAGCGAAAAGAAATCATCTCCGGAATCCCGGTGCTCTCTTCCAAGGTTTCCAGATGAGTGATATCGTCTAAATTAATGATCGCACCGATCCGTGAGGCTTCTTTAAATTCTTCCGGGGGTGTATCATTAGAACTAAACATGATCTCTTCCCCTTTAAAACCGACTTTTTCAGCCAGTAAAAGTTCTGCTAAAGAACTGCAGTCAGCACCCATGCCCTCTTCCCGCAGTAAACTTAAGATAAACGGATTGGGGCAGGCCTTTACTGCAAAATAATTCTTAAACCCGGAAACCCAGGGAAATTTATTGCAGAAATCACGACAATTATCCCTGATTGCCTTTTCCTCATAAAGGTGAAAAGGGGTAGGGTAAGTTTCCGTGATTTTTTCCAACTCGCCCTTAGAGAGGGGGAAATTTTTTTTATTCATTGATGCCTCTCCTTAATAGCTATAACTTTAAACCACTTTGAATGCTCTGCACTGCTTCTTCAATATCTTCGCGGTGGCCAAAAGCGCTCAACCGAAAATAACCTTCCCCGGAGGGACCGAAACCGTTACCCGGGGTGCCAACCACGTTTGCCTCTTCCAATAATTTATCAAAGAAATCCCAGGATGATAACCCTCCCGGTGCTTCCAGCCAAAGGTAAGGTGCATTTAGTCCTCCATAGACTATCATACCCATCTTCTGAAGGCCTTCCCTGATAATCCGAGCATTTTCCATATAATAATCGATGAGCCCGGCGCATTCCTTCAGCCCTTTTTCAGAAAGAATTGCTAAGCCACCCCGCTGAGCGATGTTTGATGCACCGTTAAAAAAGGTAGTTTGCCTGCGGAACCAGAGAGCATGCACTTCTTCTGGTTCGCTGTCTTCAACCACCAGTTTTTTAGGCACAATCGACCAACCGAGGCGCACCCCGGTAAATCCGGCAGTTTTGGAAAAGCTGCTAATTTCAATAGCGCATTCTTTAGCTCCCTCAATTTCATAAATTGAGCGGGGCAGGCCAGGATCAGAAATGTATTCAGAATAGGCAGCATCAAAAATTAGCGCTGCCCGGTGCTCCCGGGCATAGTCGACAAATTTCTTCAGCTCCCCGTGGGTAGCCACGGCACCCGTCGGGTTGTTCGGACTGCACAGATATATAAGATCGACATGCTCATCTGGAGGAGCAGGTATAAAATTATTTCCCTTTTTACAAACCATGTAAACAAAACCAGCATAATTGCCCAGTCTGGGAATAAAGTCACCGGAACGGCCGGAAATAACATTTGTATCAACATATACCGGGTAAGCGGGATCCTGAAAAGCAACTTTGTTATCGAGGCCAAAGATGGACTGTATGTTTGCTGCATCAGGCTTAGCCCCGTCACTGACGAAAATTTCATCCGGGTCGATTAAGACATCCCGGCGTTTGTAAAAAAGAGCCAGTTCATTGCGCAGTTCTTCTTCCCCCTGCTCATCCCCGTAACCGCTATAAGTTTCTTTCGCAGCCAAACGGTCAACACCTTCGCGCAGTCCGGCTATAACAGTCGGGGTAAGTGGTTCGGTAGTATTCCCGATCCCAAGACGGTGGACCTTGACCCGGGGGTTATTTTTCTGAAAAAGGCGGATCCTTCTTCCAATTTCAGGAAAGATGTATCCGGAACTTAATTTTCGGTAATTTGAGTTAACTTTCACCATCTTTATTCACATCCTATAAGCTTTTCGCATCGGGGAGATTTAATGCATCAACCGCTTTGCGGATAACAGCATAATTTTCTTCATTGGAAATGGTGCACATAGGAAGCCTGAATGACTCCAGGCACCAGTTTTTCATAGCCATAGCGGTTTTAATCGGTATTGGATTGGTTTCAACAAAGCAGGCTTTAAAAAGCGGCATCAACTTATCTTCCCACTCCCTGGCCAGGGCTAGATTACCATCAAGGGCGCTATGAACCATCTCTTTCATCTGATGAGGAATCAGGTTTGCTGCCACTGAAACCACTCCATTCCCGCCTGCTTCAATCAGGTCAACTGTCATATTATCATCACCGCAGAGAAGATAGAAATTTTCATGTCTTAACTTAATCAGGTTCTTGATCTGTTCCAGACTTCCTGAAGCTTCTTTTACCCCAACAATATTGTCATATTCGTTCATCAAACGCTGTAGGGTTTCATTTTCCAGGTTAACCGCGCTGCGCCCTTGAATATTGTAAGGGATGCAGGGAATGGAAACTGCTTCGGCAACTGCTTTAAAATGCAGATAAAGACCCTTTTGAGTAGGCTTTACATAGTACGGATTGACCAGTAAAACTGCGTCCACACCGGATTGTTCGGCATGTTGAGAAAGTTGAATAGCCTCATCGGTCGAGTTACTGCCCGTACCGGCAATAACAGGAACCCGCCCATTAGCATACTCTACGGTAAGAGCAATAACCCGGTCATGCTCATCGTGGGAAAGGGTAGAGCTTTCACCGGTTGTCCCGCAGGGCACCAAACCGTCAATTCCAGCTTCAATCTGGTATTCCACTAACTTTTTAAAAGCTCCGATATCCACCGCTCCGGTTGATGTAAATGGTGTTATCAATGCAGTGTGAACTCCTCTGAATATATTATCCATTTATCTCACCTCCATGTATTATTACCCTTAATAATTGAATACATCATATCATCAATATTAAAAAACCCTCTTTGATTATGGACCCACTCTGCAGCCATAACTGCCCCTTCAGCAAATCCGGCGCGGCTCCTGGCGCTATGCTCTAAAACAATACTATCCACTTCGCTGTCAAATGTAATCCGGTGAGTACCCGGTATGGAACCGCCCCTGGTTGAAGTGATTTGCAGTTCAGAGTCTTTTATCCTGCGATCTAAATTTCCGGTATAAACAATGCTTTTCCTGTCAATCTGATCAATCAGGATATCACCTATCATCTGCGCAGTACCGGAAGGACTGTCTGCTTTTTGCCTGTGATGATATTCATTAATCATAACATCATATTGTGAAAAGCGGTTCATCAGCTGACCGGTAGTTTTAATAATATGAAAAAAAAGATTAACCCCCAGCGAAAAATTCCCCGACCAGATCAGGCCAATGGCGCTGTTTTTAATATTTTCGGCAACCTGATCAATCTGATCATACCAACCGGTGGTCCCGATCACTGCCGGAATCTTTAGTTCACAATAGCTCTTAATATTATCCAGCACCACATCGGGATTGGTAAAGTCTATTATAACATCAAGTCGAGGAGTTGTGGAAGTTATCTCCTTTTGAGTGACCTCTTTTGCGGAACTACTTGGATCTATGATCACCGGAACTTCATGGCCCCTGGAAAGGGCGATTTGCCGCACCATCCCCCCCATCTTGCCATAACCTGCAATTCCAACCCTCATCATTACTCAGCTCCTTTAAAAAATCTTAAAGTAAAACTAAACCTTGCAAAACTATATGCAGCCTGGTTCCATACCCTTAAATTCTGCACTGCTTTAAAGGTTCCTTCAAAAAAGCCCCTAAAAGTTGACTGCTTGACTAAAAAGTCGTTATAATTAGCTCAAATCTATTTTAATAACCGGCGGTGATCAAATTAAATCAAAGAAAAATTATCAACAACCGCACAAGCTTGACGATATAAGCAATGAAGAAAAAAGACAGCAAAGCTTGCAAATCCAATCTTCAAAATACAGAGAAAACATCAAGCAGCGTGATCCCAAGGAAGTAGCCCGTCTCACCGCTATGAGCATACAGCATAATAAAGACGGACAACCGGTTTTGAGTGGAGAACATCTGCTTGAAACTAATAACATCAGTTGGCCGGACCTAACTATAACTGACAGCAAAGGTGCCAGGGTTAGTTTAAAAACAGAAACCCTCTGGTTACATTACCTTAACCGGGCTGACGGTCATCCTCTGACCAGGCGCTGGGTTAATTTAAGTGAAATCGGAGGACTGTTCTACCAGCAGGCCTTCCAGGGCTATTGCGGAGATGAGCTGGCTAAAGCATGGGGATCAGATCTGGAAGGTTTTAAAAAGAGCTGCCTTGCTGCAGGTGGCTGGGAAATGCAAGGCCCTGGTGACCTGGCTTTTGAATGGCGGGTTCTGCCCCGGGTACCTCTTTGTATTTGTTACCAGCTTCCGACTGGAGGAGGACCAGCCTGGGCTACCGTCCTTTTTGATTCTGCAGCAGGGCATTATATAGCTGCAGACGTGGCTGCAGTTGTGGGAAAAGATTTAGCCGATCGCTTAAAACCATAACTTCTTTGATCATTAAACCATTGCCCCGAGTCATAAGAAATTATAAGGTAACAGTCTCATATCTATTATCCTAAAAAAGTCAGGTTGGTCTTATAATATGCAGTTGAAGTCCAATCAATTGAAAAGTAATGACCAATTTCATAGCAGTCCCCTGAACTGGGGACTTTTTTTCGGTTCTGTGTTTTTCTTCATTGCCAATCTGTTTGCTTCAGTTTCCATTTTCCCCGGCTACAGCCTGGCCATCGGGACAAGCCCTTTTCTGGCCGGCCTGCAAAACACCGTCTTCGGTGTAACAGCAGTTACTTTGCGCTTTTTCCTGGGACCGGTTATGGACCGGAGAGGACCAAGACCGCTGATGCTTTTGGGCGCTTTTGCCTTTGCCACCACACCGCTGCTTTTACTGCTCAGCCCTACCTACAGTATGCTCCTTGCTGCCCGCATCTATCAATCAGTGGGCCTTGCTGTCTACTTGCCGGGCATATCCACCCTGGCTGCCGAAATGGCTCCCGAAGGTCGGATTGGCACCTATCTAGGCGCTTCCCGCATCTTTATCAACCTCGGTCTGCTGGCCGGCCCCTCCGGCGCGCTTTTAATCATTGAGGGGTTAAACTACAACAGCTGGTTCATGATCAGCGGTATTGTCTGCACTATTTCCCTGGTTTTGTTAGCCGCGGTTAGAACTCCTGCTATCACAGTCAGAGCTGAACAAATTTCGAGTTCATGGGGTCAGATCACTAAAGCGCTCGCCGAAAAACAAATTTTCCCGGTCATGGTCTGCATAGCCCTTTATGCATTTACCTACAGTGGAGTTGTTTCTTTTGCGGCCGTCTATATAGAATCAGCCGTCCCCGGTTCAGAAGCGGCTTATTTCTTTCTTATTCACGGTATAGCCGGAATAATTGGCTGCCTGGGGGCCGGCGCTCTATCCGACCGCTTTGGCCGTAGAAAAGTTGCCTGGCCTATGTTGATCACCGTTGGTATGGGTGCGGCAACCTTTTATTTCCTGCCCATTGCACCAGCTTTGATCATAATTAGTGGCATAATCTTAGGAGTCGGCATCCAGGGCAGTTCCCTGGTTTTTGC
>SKPU01000037.1 GCA_007119335.1 Syntrophomonadaceae bacterium | reverse complement strand
TGTTCAGATTATAAGCAGCAAGCATATTTGACCTGTCGCCATGTTTTACGAAGTGATCATCAATGCCCAGGCGTTTAATAGGCAGGCAGAGGCCATGTTTTTCAAATAGTTCCATCACGCCGCTCCCAAAACCGCCTGCTAAAACATTTTCTTCAATTGTTATTATTCGGCGGCATTTTTGAGCCCAGTGAATAATCAGATCTTCATCAAGAGGTTTTATGAACCGAACATTAATTACCGCTGCTTTTATGCCCTGCCAGAAAAGCTTTTCACAAGCTGTCAAAGCACTATTGACCACTGTCCCGGCAGCAAGAATCAGCAAATCGTCGCCCTGCCGTAATAGCTCGCCTTTGCCCCAGGGTATACAGTGCGGGCTTCCAAGTTCCACCCCTTCAACCTTATCACGGGGATAACGTAAGGCAACCGGGCCTGTTTTTTGATTAAGCGCTGTGGCAAGCATATTTTGTAGTTCATTTTCATTAGATGGTGCCATAATTGACATGTTAGGCAGGCTGCGCAGATAAGAAATATCAAAAAGGCCCTGGTGCGTTTCACCATCTTCTCCGGTAATCCCTGCCCTGTCAACTGCAAAAACAACGGGCAGGTTTTGGATACATGTATCATGTAAGATCTGGTCATAAGCCCGCTGCAAAAAGGTACTGTATATGGCCACTACCGGCCGCATTCCTCCAGCGGCAAGCGCTGCAGAAAGGGTTACGGCGTGTTGCTCGGCAATACCGACATCATAAAACCGGTCCGGGAATTCTTTGGCGAATTCAGTAAGACCGGTACCGGTTGTCATTGCAGCAGTAATTGCCATTATATTAGGATTTTCACGGCTTAAATTAGTCAGGGTATTGCCAAATACTTCGGTATAGGAAGTACTTTTCTTGGTTTTTAAAAGTTTACCGTTATTTAAGTCAAAGGGGCCGATGCCGTGAAACATTTCGGGCGATTGCTCGGCAAAATGATACCCTTTCCCTTTTTCGGTAACCACATGAACCAGCACGGGACCCGGCATCTGATCAGCTTGCTTGAGAATTTGTTTGACAGCGGTAATGTTGTGACCGTCAACAGGTCCAAAATAAGTAAAACCCAGTTCTTCAAAGATCATGCCCGGCACAACGAGGTACTTTAGGCCGCCTTTTATTCTTTCAGCGAAAGCAACCGCTTTTTCCCCGATCCAGGGAATTCGATTTACAAAGCTCTCGAAATCTTTTTTGAGGCGCGAGTATTTCGGATCAGAGCGGATTCGTCCCAGGTAAGCAGACATACTACCTACATTTGAGCTGATCGACATTTTATTATCGTTAAGTATAACCAGGACGTTGGCCTTAATATGCCCAGCGTGGTTAAGCGCTTCGAAAGACATCCCTCCGGTTAAAGCACCATCTCCAATCACGGCCAGCACCTTATAATCGCCACCGTTATAATCACGGGCCTGGGCCAGACCAAGCGCTGCTGAGATAGAAGTACTGCTGTGACCGGTTAGAAATGAGTCATGTTCGCTTTCTTCCGGCTTTGGAAAACCACACAAACCCTCGTGCTGGCGTAGAGTTTGAAATTGATCCCACCGGCCGGTCAACAGTTTATGGGGATAGCTCTGATGTCCTACATCCCAGATAATACGGTCCCTGGGGCTATTAAAAGTGCTGTGCAGGGCCAGGGTCAGCTCGACTACACCCAGGCTTGCCGCCAAATGCCCACCGTTATCAGCCACGGTTTGGATCATATATTTACGGACTTCTCCGGCAGCTTCAATCATCTGGTCATCATCAAGATTTTTTAGATCGTCTGGCAGCTTTATGGACTTTAAAATACTGTTCATCAATTTCACCCCACGCTATTACCGCTTTTACTAAATATCCTTACCGGCTTTTGCATTTTAGTAAGCACATAACCGACTACAAGGATAACCTCGGTTGAATTATTAATAGCTATAATTTTACCCCATGCTTTTCCGCCGACTGTTATTGCCGCTATTAATGAAGTTATCAGAATTCCCAGGTAAAATTCAGCCTGATAGTAAGGAACAGCGATGATAAGTTTCATTACTACAATAGTGACCAGGGTACCACTGATAATTCCGGCGATATCTCCGCCTACATCATTACAAAAGGTGGCTACGCGCTCTGCGTTTTTCACTAAATTGACCCCGCACTTCGCGCCGGTTACTTTACGGGACGCTTTAGCATTAAGCGGTCCAATATCAGCAGCAGCGGCGGCGGTGCCAATCAAATCAAAGATGATGCCTAAAAACACTACAAACAATAAAATTAAAAATGAAACAAATAATGATTCAATTTCATTCAAAAAATAATGTGATACAAAGCTGAGCAAAACGGCCAAAATAAACGTCCAGATTGATATGATAAAAACCCAGCGAGTCCGACGGCGATTCTTTTTGTTATTTGCCAAATTTTCATCACCTTTGTAAAAAGAAGCATAAGTGGTGGCAAACCAGATAAACTTTGCGGCTTAGGTCCAGCAGGATTTCCCGGATAGCCACCACTCGTTGCCGGGTGGCAGTTCCCTTTTAAGGCTATCCCCGTTTATGTCGCCATTAACAGAGCTGGATTACCACTTAGCTCACACTTTAATCCCTGGTTTGCCTCTTTTATAAGAGCAGTCTAGGAGTTTTCCTCTCTGGCGCCTGATCTTTCCTAGCCTCTTTTGCAGAAATGGTTTAAGAGGTTAAACTCCTCCACCATTTCCACTCAAGGCAGGCTACTCTGCACACAGCTTTGTACCGCATGCAGGTTCATTCCCAAGCCGTAACCATAGTCTGCTTGACGATTCGCCACGGACATTGGGTCTCCACGAAGGCAGGGTCAACGCCTACATGCCTTTGTAGATCGCCCCGTCCTTCTTAACTCCCAGCAGCGGCTCCCGACTGGGCGTCGGCAGCCGCCACCAGGAACTTCATCGATGTGCCCTTAACGGATTTTTAGGCCCGTTTTCGGAAAGGGGCGCCAACTAGAATACTGCACCACTTATGCCTGCTTTCGTACCATATCATAGCACACCATTCAAATCCAGACAACTAATCAATCAGATTACTTGTTCTGGAACTTGCAGTCCATCATTATATGTTTAGCAAGCACTGTTGCAGTTGCTGAACCTGCCGCGCTAAAAACAGAGGTGAACTCCTCTACAACCGGCAGCTGGGCCAAGAAAATCGGTCCCGCCACCTCCGGGGACTGCTGCCTTTGAGGCAAATTGATCAAGGAACAGTTCATTTTTTTCTAAAAATCAGGCGTTTGGCCAGTTCCTCTAAAATATTGGTAGACCGGTTTAACCCCTCAATAGAAACCACTGCCTGTTCGTAAAGCATTTCAGCATATTCCCTGGCTTTTTCGGGGCCCAGAACAGAAGGATAAGTCGGCTTGTAGCGGATCTGATCCGCACCGGTTGGTTTTCCTAAATCTTCTGCAGTACTTTCCCAGTCCAGTAGATCATCAACGATTTGAAAAGCCGTTCCAAGCTTTGTAGCATAAACATCGAGTACTTCTAATTGTTCGCTGCTGGCGTCTGCAGCGATCCCTCCGCATAATACTGAAGCTTTTAACAAGGCTCCTGTTTTCCTGGCAGATAAATCGTTAAGTTCAGAGAGGGTTAATTTGTTACCTTCTGCTTCAAGATCAAGCACCTGCCCTCCGATCATGCCGTTTACTCCGGATGCTGCAGCTAACTCAGCAGTAATTCGCAAAGCTTTATCTGCGTTATTCTCCCGGTAACCGAACCTGGCCAAGACTTCAAAAGCAAGAGTGAGCAGACCATCTCCGGCCAAGATAGCCATAGCATCCCCGTATACCCGGTGACAACTCGGCTTGCCCCGCCGTAAATCACTATCATCCATGGCCGGAAGATCATCGTGGATCAAAGAATAGGTATGAATCATTTCAATAGCGCAGGCCACATCCAGCACTGAATTATTTTCAAAACCGATGGTATCGGCTACTGCCAGGGTAAGAATCGGCCTGAGCCGCTTCCCTCCCGCTTCGAGGCTGTAGCACATTGCCTCCCGGATCACAGGCGGCCCAGATTGCGGCAGGTAACTTTTAATAACCTGATTGACGATTGCCTGTTTTTCTTTCAAGTATTGATCGATATCGATCATTGATCGTTTTCATTCCTTTTTTCAGGATTGGCTTCTGGAGACGGTTGTTCTTCTTTCAATAAAGACTCCACCCGGTATTCAATTTCGGCCAGTTTTTTCCGACAATACCTGGATAAAGCAATTCCTTCCTGAAATGAAGATAAAGACTCTTCTAAAGGTATTTCGCCATTTTCAAGGCGGCGGACAATTTCTTCAAGTCGCTTCACAGCTTCTTCATAAGTCATCTCTTCTATTTTTTTATTTGTCAACGATGCTATCCTCCTCAACCTTCTCGGTCCGACAATCCGCCCGCCCGTCTTTAAAGCTAAGGCGCAGAAGATCACCCACCTCAATATTTTTAATTGAACGGATTATATTACCCTCAGTGTCCTGGCAAAAGCTATAGCCGCGATTCATTACATTTAAAGGGCTTCGGCTCTCAAGTTTATCGGTCAGGTTATTTAATTGCATACCCTTAAATTGAAGCAGGCGCACAATATCCCGGCAAAGATTTTCATCAAGACGTTCTAAATTTTCCCGGAAAGTGTGAATACGCTCCCGGGGACGCTGAAAGAAGCGTTCGCTGACAATATGGTCAAGGCGTTGTTTTTCCTGCAGGACCTGATTTTTCAGTGCTAGGGCTGCCCTGGCTCTGAGTTTTTCAATGTCTGCCACCAGGTCATCATAGCGAGGCACTGCTGCAGCTGCAGCTTCAGTTGGGGTATGGGCCCGGTAATCAGCAGTAAAATCAGCAATTGTAAAATCTGTTTCATGGCCCACTGCAGAGATGACCGGTATATTCGAACGGTGTATCGCCCGGGCAACGGTCTCATCGTTAAACGGCCAGAGATCTTCTAATGAACCGCCACCCCTGGTCAGGATAATCAAATCAACATCCTCTCTTCTGTTCAGCAAATCCAGGGCACGGACAAGATCGGGCGCCGACCCGGGGCCCTGGACAAGGCTTTCAACCACCAACAGGTTGACATAGGGAAAACGCTTTTTAATAGTCGATTGAATATCCTGCAGGGCCGCTCCGCTTGGGGATGTAATTATACCTATTTTCCGGGGGATCAGCGGCAGCCTTTTTTTATGCTCAGGCCGAAATAAACCTTCTGCTTCAAG
The DNA here is from genome assembly GCA_007119335.1 of Syntrophomonadaceae bacterium. Lineage (GTDB taxonomy): Bacteria > Bacillota > Dethiobacteria > DTU022 > DTU022 > B1SED10-74M. Next base: position 2,082 of record SKPU01000037.1, on the reverse strand, counting down.
CTTTTGCTTAAGCTGTTCAAAGGCAACATAAAGGGAACCCATACCGGCCGGTTCTATATTATCAACGTAAAGCTGATAAACCCCAATCGGTTCATAAACTGAAAGGTTCCCGTGCAAAATTACCTCCATTCCGTCATCAGGTTTAAAAGGAGAGTGCAGATTATCCCTGCGAAAAAAAACGCAGCGCAGAGAAGATGAGTGATCTTTTACAGTAAAATACATATGCCCGGAACGGTGATGTTTGAAATTAGATATTTCTCCGGTTACCCACAAATCTTGTAAACGCGGGTCCCCCTGAATCAATCCTTTAACATAGCGGTTTATTTCCGATACTTTTAAGACAGGCTCTTGATTTTGCATATTTTTGAAGTTTGTACCCGAATGCCTGAAACTATAATAGTCTTTAAGGTTAAAGCACGCAGGCAATCGGGTACTCCTTCTTTCATTCCCTCCCGGTGCACTAATCTAATCTCCGGCGTTTAATATGGCTGCCCGAGAATGATGATTTAACCGGGAAACAGGTTTTTCATCTCTTCACGGATATCTTCCAGGGATGAAAAGCCCCATTTTTCGCCCATCGCTTCAGCCAGGTCACAGATTAATTTCCAGTCCTCTGTAACTCTTTGGCCGTTTTGGATGGCGGATTCGTTTAAATAAGTCAGCCCGGATGAGTTGGTAAAAGCGCCTCTTTTTCGGACAGCAGGCAGTGCGGGCAGCATCAGGTCAGCTTGTTCAGGCGCATCTTCGCGGTCTTCACAGGAAATCGCCAGGAAATCAAGATTTCCGGGTTGAAGATCGGAAAATCCACATCCAAAAGCAAGAAGGCCTTTGATTTTTCCGTCTTTAGCTGCTTTAAATACCTCATTACGGGTCAGACCGGTATCGCCATTTAAAGCAACAAAACCGGGCCCGAAAGATGGGGAACCACCTAGCATGACAGTTCCCGCTGCATTGCTGTAATTCGATAGCAGGAGTAAATCACTGCGTCCGGATTCAAGCTGACCACCTGCTTTAGCCATTTCAAGTAAAGCATTGATCAGCTGTTCGTCTGCCGTATCCAGAAATGAGGGGCTGACCAGAGTGCAACTGCTCATTTTTAAAAGAGCTTCTGCAGCTTTATTGAGCTCTTCAGCGGAAACTCCTGCCTCCCTGGCCATTTTAGAAGGATCTTTATCCTGCAGGGCGGCAGTAATGCCTTCCAGGACTGCTGCTTCCTTACCTGCCTTAGGTTTAATGTTTACTTCTTCCCAGGCGTTTAGTTGATTATCTTCAGCAGCGATGCGGACGATTGTTGCGTATCCGAAGCGTCCGGCCTGTTGCACAGCCATTGCTGCCACCGGATGACTTTCATCCAGACCGGAACCGAGCACAATAATCGATTCTGATTCCTGCATCGTAGCAGGAGTCGGTCCGACGATATCGGGACCGGTTATTTCCTGCATCCCATGGTAAGCCATGGCCCACGACTGATCAACGCCTAAATCTATGTTCGCAGTACCCAAAACCGATCGGGCCATTTTTTGAATCAGGTAACTTTCCTCGTTACTTTGTTTCCCTGACGCAAGAACAGCCAGGGCGCCGGGTCCGGAATTTTTCTTGATGTCAAGCAGACCTTGAGCAGTCTTCTTGATCGCTTCATCATAGGCGATATCTTTATAATCTTTTCCGTCCCGAACCAGCGCTGCATCAAAAGGCTTTGGATCAAGCTCTTTAACCCCGAACTTGCCTTTTTTACAGAGCCAGCTCACTTTTTGACCCTCGGTGGGAACAGTTACTTTGATTAAATCGTCTCCGCAAGCCTGTCTTTCTAAGGTGCAGCCCAGAGAACACTCAACACAAACCCCGGAAACCTGGGAAAGTTCCCATTCCCTGCCGCCGGCGCTTCTGCCTTTTTCAGTAATCGCAGCCACCGGGCAAACATCGACACATTGTCCGCAGAATATACATCCTGCTTCTTCAAGGGTGACTTCTTTTCCATCGTGATACGGAACTACCCGGGTTTCTACACCGTTGCCAACCATGTTGTAAACAAAGCAGCCCGGACCGGACCTGCAAACCTGGACACAGCGGCCGCAGAGTATG
>SKPU01000086.1 GCA_007119335.1 Syntrophomonadaceae bacterium | reverse complement strand
CCTGCACTTTGTTCGGAAAGCTCATCAAGCATATCTCTTATATCGCTCGCAACCCTTACCGTATTAGCATCGCCCTCTTTTTGGAGGACCAGGCTAATGCTGGGCTCCTGGTTATAACGGGTTATAGATTCCGGGACATAGGTGTCCTGCCCAATTTCAGCAACCATACCCAGCGTAATTGGGTTTATCGGGAAATCATCGCCAAAATCAAGACCTCCCATATCCATTCCCGATCCACCTGTAGCCATCGAACCCTGGATGGTCGAGGCAGCAAGATCCTGCAGGCCTTCTTCGAGAAAGAGGGAAGCATCATCTAGACCCCGGTCAAGCTCGCTTTGAACATTTGAGGCCCACTGCTCGAAATCAGGCAGCTGCAATGCCGGTTCCTGACGGATATTATCCCAGTCTTCATGGAAAGAGACCAACACGTATCTTGAGTTAGCATGAGTAATCAATGATGATTCTTCTGCCAAAGCGGCAAGGTCGCTTTCTGTTATATCATAGCGGTTCATGCTGAGTGGATCGACCGGAATAACCGCCCTGTCGCCATCCCAGTCCGCACCATCTATAATCCAGACATCTTCTAAGCGGACAATTTCTTCATCAGGTAGAAAACTTAAGCCCTCCCAGGAAGAAACAGTATTTCGACCGATCGATGAAAATGACAGAACCATCCGCTCGCTGCCTGAATCATAATTAATATGAGGATTGGCTGTAAAAAAGCGAAGGCTATCTTCCAGATCTTCAGAGCTTTGATCCGCCCATTCACTGCCAAGAGGAATATACAAATTACTGCCGGTGATAAAACCAAGATCAAATTTAAAGACGTCATCCCAGTATATTTCTTGCATGGGCACACTGCCGGAACCCCCGCCTCCGCTGCCGCTTAAGGGGTTGCTCTGACTGGCCAGCATCTGGTTTAAGTCAATATCAATTTCCTGGCCGATCATTTTTTCCAACTCTTCTTGATCGGTTTGAAAACCGACAACCAGGTCGGAGAGCAGATCAGTTTCAGCATACCGTCCCAGAAAGCGAATCCTGACCTGGCGATCTTCCAGATCAATTATCCCTGCCGGCAGATCGATTAGGCTGGCTCGAAGGACATTGGCGATCTGATCAAAAGATACCTGGTATTCATCCATCACATCAGGAGTAGTCCGCACAAAAACATCCTGTTTGGCTCCACCCTGAATTTGCACACTGGCCACACCGGCCACTGATTCAAGCCTTGGGGAGGCTGTTTCATTGAGCCATTCGGTAAGAGCGACCCTGTCATCACCGGCGCTGGCTGACACCACCATAATCGGCATCAGGGTCGGATCAAACTCAAGAAGCATCGGTTGTTGAACATCATCTGGCAGATCGATTAAATCCAGGCGCACATTTACATCTTCACGAACACTCTTCACGTCCATACCCCAGTCAAACATCATGACCACAAGGGACAAGTTCTCCTGGGAAATAGAAGTCAAGCCGGTCAAACCGCTTACCGCGGACACCTCACCTTCTATCTTTTCAGTAACCAGTTCAAGCGTTTCCTGGGGAGAACTGCCCGGGAAAGCAGTGATCACCGCCAGGACCGGCGGCTGGATATCAGGAAGCAAATCGAGCGAGCTCTGGTACAGACTGACTACGCCGATTAGCATAACCAGGATTAATATAGTGGCCGTTGCTACCGGCCTTTTAACTGCCATTCTTGACAGACCCATTTTTTAAAATACCTCCGGCGAAACAATTAAATCTTTCTAGACATTTTTATACTCTTAAGTTTTATGCGGACTTTTACCCTTCTTTTAAAAAGGGTTCCGGTCCTATTAGCCAATCATAAAGGCAATTATTGATTATTACAAAGGAGCTATCTTCTGTTTTCCTGGCTGCACTTTTGACTGCACTTCTCAATGGACTTTCTAACTGGACCTTCTGACCGACCGACCGGTCAGCCAGCCAGAACTATTATACCACACCCTGCTAAATTAAGAACCCTTTGAAGAAAAGTTCTATTTTTCTGACTAGGGACTCGAAATATGGCTGCAGGTTAAAACCCAGGCTTAGGGGAAGTTTTTACTGGAGGAGCACTGCGCAGTTTTTCCAAGCCGCACTAAATAGTCGCTTATTTTATCAACATATAAATGTCCGTAAGGCCTGAAATCTTCCGGCCTATGATCAAGTTTTCCTTTCAGCTCCCCCGAATTTAAGAAGGCGGCCCAGGTGATAAAAAGCTGCCCCGTAATAAGCCAGCACGGTGGGATATAACAGCAGCAGGGCAGGGTCTCCTTTTAAAATTAGTTCAAGGATGACAAACAGGGCTGGTAAGCTCTGAGCCAGGCGAACCCGGGTTTTTTGCAGTGCCGCATGGTTCATATCATCGGGAATCTGCTCCCTCCCGGTCAGCATGAATAAAACAACCACTGCTGCTAATAAGAGGAGCAGTGCAGAGATATTATAAAGATTGCCCATCTCCAGGTAAAACGGAATGCCGGAAACAAACAGAAACATCAGTCCAAATACAAACAGGGAAGCGACACCGAAAAAAATCTGTCTTTGGTTCGGCGGCTTTAAAAAAGCATCGCTGAAAAAGACCAGGGCCAGGATTATAAGCGCCATAAATATTCCATCACAAAATAGAATAGCACCGAGAATAATTAGCAAAATTGAATCAGATATGGTGGGCCGCATTCCGGTGCACCCACTAAGAGTCCTGCTAAAAAGCAGGACAAATAAAAGCGCTATAAAGTTTGGACCGCCAAGCATTACGGCAGTTAACAAAGCAAAGGGGAGAGCCACAAAAGCGGACCAGTCGTGAGCGGGATCAATTTCTCGGCCAATCGCCCAGGTCAGAAAAACTGCAAAAGCCGTCACAGCCGCAGTACTGAGCGCATTAAGAACTGCTACTCCTCCGATAAGCTTGATTACTAAGGTTCCCGCTAAAATAGCCAGGGTTAAAATTGCAACCAGGCGATTTGGGAAATGATTCATTACAACCGGCCTGCCCAGGGCAGTGACCTTGTTCATAAATAATCAATCCTTTTTATTACGAGCGACCGAATAGGCAGCCAGGGCAATAGAGGCAATTTTGCCCATCGGTGGTTCATTTCTCGAGGTTAATATGACCGGATTGCTGGCGCCAAGGACCAGTCCTGCCATCCGGCTGCGGGCAAAATAGATTAGCGATTTACCAAGGATGTTTCCAGCCTCAATATTGGGAACCATCAGCAGATCGGCTTTACCTGCAATAGGACTATCAATACCCTTATGCAATGCTGCTTCATAGCTTACGGCTATATCAAGCGGAGTGGGACCATCAACAATTGCCCCGGGTAGTTCATCGGCAGCCATATCCTTTAAAACCTGGGCATCAACAGTAGCCGGAACCTTGGGATCGACTTTTTCATTAGCGGAAAGGATGGCAACATTTGGTTCGCTCATACCGATGGCATGGAAAAATTCGATGGCATTTTGGAGGATTTCTTTTTTCTTGCCGAGGTCTGGACTGACATTCAAGCCGCCGTCAGTCATATAGATCAGGCGATAATAACCGGGAACTTCATAGACGGCCAGGTGACTGAGAATCCCTTCACGCCTCATCCCACCATCCGGGTCAATGACAGCCCTCAGAAAATCGGAACTGTTGACCATCCCCTTCATTAATAGATCCGCCCTTCCTTCAGCTACCTCTCGGACTGCCCGGTTGGTTGCTTCAATCGGATCTGCTACATCTATTATTTCTATTCCCTGGAGATTAAGGCTGACCGTCATGGCCTGCCGCCAAATTTGTTCTTCATGCCCAACCAGGACAAAATCAACAAGACCTTCTTTACGGCTATCCCTGACTGCCTCTAAAATAGTCTCGTCTGCAGCAGAGGCAACACATAACCGGCAGGGCGGAAGCTCTTTTACCGCAGCAATCACCTGGTAAAAGTTTTCGAAAGCCATCACTGTTCCCTCCCTCTAAGTCGTGATAATTTTCAATCGACCTGAATACAAAAGTCAACACCTATTTTCGGCAGAACGGTTTGCTTCACCAAGGTGCTTGCATCAATCTATCTTTATGATACTTTCAAATGTTTCGGTTGTCCACTCCGGTGAGCACTTTAACTTTCCGGATAATAGGTGAGGGCCTGCTCTTCGCCGCGTAAAACGCGCAGGGCACCAGCGGCAAGCGCTTCCATTTCTACCTCCCCGGGGAAGACTTCCATCGAAGCTATAAATGATACTTTATACTTAATCATTGCCACAAACTCCCGGGCATAGGCCATCCCCCCGCTAAGAATGATGCGATCGACCCGGCCGTTAAGAACGGTGGACATCGCCCCGATTTCCTTTGCTACCTGGTAAGCCAGCGCTTCAACCACTTCTCTAGTTTTCTCGTCGCCACATTGGGCCGCTCCTTGAACAGATACAAAATCCTTGGTCCCGAGGTAAGAATAGATGCCACCCTTTGAAATAAGCTGACTGATAGCTTCTTCCAGGTTGTATTGACCGCTGTAACAGAGCCTGACCAGGGATAGGGCAGGTAAAGTCCCGCAGCGCTCCATGGAAAAAGGCCCTTCCTCATTTGCGTTATTAACGTCAATCATCTTCCCATGGCGGTGTGCGGAAACTGAAATACCGCTGCCCAGGTGAACAATCACTAAATTGAGATCTTCATATCGTTTATCAAGCCTGTCTGCAGCAAGGCGGCCCACGGCTTTCATGTTCAGAGCATGAGACATACTCCGGCGTTCAAGCCCCTCTAATCCGGAATAACGGGCCGGGGTTTCAAATTCATCAACAGTAACCGGATCGACAGTATAAAGTGGAAGGCCTGCTTCCCGGGCGATGGGAAGGGCAATGATTGCGCCCAGGTTTGAAGCGTGCCAGCCGTATTTAGCGTTGATCAGGTCTTCGCAAACAGCTTCATTAACCAAATAGGTCCCTGAAGAAAGCGGTTTTAGCAGTCCTCCGCGCACAACCAGGGCCGACAGATCGCCGATTGACAGATTATTTTCAGCCAGGTAATCAAGTAAAGCTTTCCGACGAAAGCGGGCCTGCTCTTCCCTCTCCAAATTAGCCGAAGCTTCTTCGGCCTTATGGCGCAGGGTTTCTTGATGCAAGGCCTTTTCATCTTCAAAGAGGGCAAATTTGGTTGAAGTTGATCCTGGATTAATCACTAAAATTCTCGCCATATCCTGTTTATCCCTGCCTTTATAAAGTCTTTAGTTTATGCTTACCTGCTGCTTGACTGCTGAAGGCAATTTTTTTCTCTTAGAGCAACAGGCCGGGGGCCTTTCTGATTGGGATCTATAGTGATCCCCTGTCCGACATGAAAAACAAATCCATCAGATTAGCTCCCTTCTCGGCATATTTTCCTTTGCTGCATCTATCCTGAGCTAATCTACCGTTTCGACCACAGATCTTATAGTTCAAAGAGTTCACTGTGGATTCTAAACGAGGGGACATCGAGCTGCTTTAGTTCAACAATGGTTGCCCTGCTCATCGCCGGAGGCCCGCAAACGTAAAAGTCTTTGTCCTCTACAGTTTCTAAATAATTGAGGAGCATCGGAGCTTTAATATGCCCTTTTTCACCCTGCCAGTCGGTTTGATCTGACATAACCAGAACCACTTTAAGACCGGTCAGCTCAGCCTCCATTTTTTCTAACTCTTCCCGGAAACAAAGATTCTCTTCACTGCGATTGGCCCAGAAGAGGGTTATTTTTTTATCCAGTTTTTGATCGTAAATATAGCGCAACATGCTTATAAACGGGGTTATCCCGATCCCCCCTGCAATAAAGATATGTTCATTTTGGCGGTTCTGCTCACCCTGTTCATAGCTTAAAAAGCTAAAAACACCGTACGGAGCATCAATATAAGCCCGGTCGCCAACCCTGGTATCTTTGATGGTCATTGTAAAATCACCCAGCTTTTTGGGGGTTATGGACAGATATTCGGCAGTAGGGCTGGCCGAGATAGTAAATGGGTGAGCTGAAGACAATTTGCCGTTCCGCATAAGCTGAATAAACATAAATTGGCCCGGTTTGTAGTTAAGATTAGGGCCTTTTAAAAACAGGGTCCAGATATCAGTGGTTTCCTGCCTTACTTCGACCACTTCATAGGGTTTGCGCCGCATGCCGATAATCCTGATCACCCGGTAGAGAACTACGCCAAGATAGGCAGCAGCCAAAACCACGAAAAAATAGTAAAGCAGTGAGCCGTCCCGGACATGGTAAAAAGCATGGATCAGCACAAACGGGAATAAAAGATAATTTATCAGGTGGATATTGCGCCAGGTTTCATAAGCCAGGTTCAATTTCTTATACATGGAAGCTAGGGAGGCGGTAACCATAAATCCAAGCAGGGCAGCTACTCCAACCCAGACAAAGGTGGTTGGGAATAGTTCTCCAAAAGCAATTAAACGGTAAAGCGCGATCATGAGAGCATGAAAAAAAACCAAACTGAGGCCGGCTCGCCCGAAAAAACGGTGCCAGCGCAGCATTCGGTCAAGCCCGATACCTTCCTCAATTGCTTTAATCCTGGATACAAAAACAAACTGCAGGAGAATAAAAAGCAGTCCGACCGGGGCAAACAGCAAGCTGAAATAACGAAGATAAATCAGTTCAAAAGGCCCAAACTCTACAGCGGCAGCCCAGGAAATAGCAATAAATAAGAGTATGGCCGCTAGTACGATCATTAAAAGACGTGCCTTCATATAGTCGCCCCCTCCATAGTAAATCTCGCATGGCTTACATCAATACTTATAAACATTTTATAAAAAATTTTTACAGATAGCAAATTCTTTAATAAGAGAAGCTTTAACAAGCTGGAGGCCGTAAAAACTCCAAGAAGGGCTGTTTTTCTGACTTGCGCTATTTACAGTTTTGACCTATAATGATAGTAAAATAGTAGGAGGAATAGTTAAAGGTAGTTAATGAAACTTTTAAATATAAATAAGAACTTCTTAAAAAGATCCTTACTTAAAATCATATTGCTTTTCGGATGGGTTATCCTGGTTTTATATCCCAATCCCGGGAATCTTTTTGCCAGTATCTACAGGTTGCAAAACCCACCGATTATGCCCATGCAGGTCAGTGATCTGACCATACAGTTACAGTTAGAGGGGACTCCTCCGGCTGAAATAGAACAACTCGTTTATAGAAGACTTCCCTATCGTTACGATTGGGAAGTCTATAATATGCCCTGGTATTTCCCCACTTTAGAGGAAGCTCTACAAAACGGGACCGGTGATTGTAAAGCGCGTTTCCTTTTATTTGCTTCTATTCTGGAAGAATTGGACATTCCCTATTATAAGAATATATCTTTAACCCATCTTTGGGTCGATT
>SKPU01000011.1 GCA_007119335.1 Syntrophomonadaceae bacterium | reverse complement strand
CAGGGTGGCATATCTTTTTTTACTGCGTCTGAGTTTTTTATTTGTTTTTTTGTTCGCCAGATCAAGCTTTTCAAGATGGAAATGGTGATTTAGCCCACGCTATTCAGTCTGATGATTATACAGTTGATGAAGCAATCGCGGCATATGCTGATGAGACAGCAGCAGACTGGAGAGACGAATACGGCATGACCGGTAAAACGAATTTGAGAGCACTGACCGATCAGATCTGGGCAGTCCAGGTTGAAGCAAATCCCGGCATGTCCGGTAATGTCCACCAGGACTTCGAAGCAGCCTACGGTCATTACGGAGCTTATGATGACGGTTTCTGGTTTGTAGAAGATGATACTTTCTCAGGTTGGGATACAGTAGCTGGCGATGACTATGTAGGTAACTACTTCCACATGGATCAGTGGGCCCGCACCTCTGATGGCACACTGAAGCGTTTCATCGACATCAGCGAACCGTTTGAAGGTACCTACCTGATGGAAGACTTTGAAGTTACCGGCGAATCCGAAGTTGAAGAAGCATTCGCTATGAATAACGTAGCAGCTGGCGCAGATGCTACAGTTACCTGGTATGAATTGTTCTACTAGGATTTAGATTGTGAGAATCTAAACCTTACAATTTACAAAGTAACACCTCGCTAAAAACAAAACCAGGGGAGTGTAAATCACTTCCCTGGTTTTTAAATGTTTACGATAACTATTCCCTTTTTACCCGCCCAGAGTCTTGAAAAGGTCCTGCCCCGATCGTTAGGGCAGGACCTTAAAGGTTATCCACTAATTCAACTTTATCCCAAGCTAGCAGGGACAGATTACTTTATCTCTACCTGATCATAGATTTACTGGTAGCTGTAAAAGCCTTTTCCGCTTTTCCGTCCCAAATGACCGGCTCGGACCATTTTACGAATCAGGGGGCAGGGACGGTACTTGGAGTCACCCGTCTCCTGATAAAGGTTCTCCTGCACTGATAATATTACATCAATCCCAACCAGGTCGCCTACGGCGAGGGGGCCGATCGGGTGGTTAGCCCCGAGCTGCATACCTTTGTCGATATCTTCCACGCCAGCTACCCCTTCCATCAACAAGTATGCTGCCTCGTTGATCATGGTCATTAAAATGCGGTTAACCACAAAGAGCGGTGATTCGTTAACGGCAATCGGTTCTTTGCCCATTTTGCGGGCAAGATCCATGATCAGCTGGAATGTTTCATAAGCGGTAACCGCCCCGTTAATAACTTCAACCAGTTTCATAATTGGAGCCGGATTGAAAAAGTGCATCCCGACCACTTTTTCCGGCCGATTTGTAGCCGAGGCCATCTCGGTAATGCTTAAGCCCGAGGTGTTAGAAGCCAGGATTGCTTCAGGCTTGCAGATCCGGTCTAAGTCCTTGTAGATCTCTTTTTTAAGCTCCATATCTTCAATAACAGCCTCAATAACTAAATCGGCATTTTCTAAATCCTCTAAGTTGGTTGTGCCGTGGATGCGGCCCACGATCTCTTCCGCCTCTTCCTTGCTTTTTTTGCCTTTATTAACCGCACGGCCCAGGTTCTTGTTGATGGCGCTCATACCGCGGTAAACAAAATTGTCTTCAATATCCCGCATAATCACCTCGAACCCGGCTTCGGCAGCAACCTGGGCGATCCCGCTGCCCATGGTCCCGGCCCCGAGGACTCCGATAACCTTGACTTCCATCTTGAACAACTCCTTTTTAAGCTTCTTAATAAAAGGGTTTTACCGAATCCGCCCAGTGCTGCCCGGAGGCTGCCCGGAACCCTTGAGAAAAGTTATTTAACAAACTACCTTTCATAGCTGCCCTCAAATCTAGCCCTGTTAGCGTCCCTTAAATTCAGGGGGCCGCTTTTCCATAAAAGCCCGGGCGCCTTCTTTTTGATCTTCGGTATCACAAAGATCTGCAAAATACGCTGCTTCGGTTTTCTGCCCTTCTTGCAGGGTCTGGTCCAACCCTTTATTGACAGCTTCCTTGGCCATACGCACCGCTACAGGGCCGGCTTTGAGGATGTTACCGGCGATTTCTCGGGCTTTAGGCATAGTTTCCCCGGCCGGGGTCAGGTGGTCGGCCAGGCCGATCCGGTGAGCTTCAGCGGCATCGATCATCGCCCCGGTGAAGATCAGTTCTTTTGCCTTACCGGGGGCAATAGTCCTGGGCAGGCGCTGGGTTCCGGCATAGGCGGGGAAGATCCCGAGGGTCACCTCGGGCAGGCCCACTTTGGCATTTTCATCAATGACCCGTATATCGCAGGCCAGGGCCACTTCTAAACCCCCGCCCAAAGCAAAACCATTCACGGCAGCTATAACCGGGGCGGGAAAGTCAGCAATCTTTTGGAGGACCTCCTGGCCGCGGCGGCTCATTTCTTCTCCGTTTTCTCTGGTTAAGTTCGGAAACTCTTTAATATCTGCACCGGCCACAAAAGCCTTTGGACCCGAACCGGTTAGAATCACCGCTCCCACCGCTTCGTCTTTGCTTAACTCCTCAAAAGCTTTTTCCAAGGCATCCATCACTTCGTGGTTCAAGGCATTGACCGGCGGACGGTTGATCGTAACTATCGCCAGGCGGTCTTCGCGGGTAGTTTGAATAAGGTCAAACATCTTAATCCCTCCTGTTTAATTTAAAGTCAATATTGTCAGAGGCGCTCTAAAACCAGGGCCATCCCCATTCCGCCACCGACGCACAGGCTGGCCAGCCCCAGCTTATTATTCCGTCGGGCCATCTCGTGCAGCAAGGTGACCACTATCCGGGTCCCGGTGCAGCCTACCGGGTGGCCGAGACCCACTCCGCTGCCGTTGACATTAACAATAGCGCGGTTTAACCCGAGCAGTTTCTCACAGGCTAGATACTGGGCTGCAAAGGCTTCATTTAATTCGATTAACTCGATCTGCTCTAAATCCAGCCGGGCCTTACTGAGCGCCAGACGGATGGCCGGAACCGGCCCGTAACCCATCAAATCCGGCTCTACTCCGGCCCAGGCATAGGAAACAATCCGGGCTAATGGTTTCAGGCCCAGTTCTTCTGCCTTTTCTTTGCTCATCATCACCATCGCAGCCGCCCCGTCATTTAAGCCTGAAGCATTACCGGCAGTAACCGTGCCATCCGTACGAAAAGCAGTCCTCAGGCCGGCCAGCTTTTCTTTGGTGATATCACTTCGCGGGTGCTGATCGGTATCAACTACTGTTTCTCCTTTGCGATTCTGCACGGTAACCGCTACTATTTCTTCATTGAAACGACCGCTTTCTATGGCAGCCGCAGCATTCATGTGACTGCGATAAGCGATTTCATCCTGTTCTTCACGGCTGATTTGGTACTTTTCGGCCAGGCGTTCAGCAGTTTCACCCATCATGATCTTGTGAACCGGATCCATCAACATTTCCCAGAGCGCATCGGTCATTTCTCCGTGCTGCAAGCGCTGGCCCCAGCGGGCCCCTTTTAGAACATACGGCGCAGAACTCATCGATTCCACCCCGCCGGCGATAGCGACCTCAGTATCCCCGAGCATAATCTCCTGGCAGGCGGATACTATCGACTGCATGGCCGAGCTGCACTGGCGCTGGATCGTAAAACCGGTGGTTTCTACCGGAAACCCGCACTCAAGAGCGATGCAGCGAGCAATATTGGGTTCGTCACTGCGCTGGCTGCAGTTGCCGAAGATAATTTCTCCAACCTGTTCTTTTTGCAACCCTGAAACGCGCCTGACTGCTTCTTCAACAGCCGTTGACCCCAGCTGCAGGGCAGAAACATCCCGGAAAGCGCCGCCGAAATCTCCAATCGGGGTGCGCACGGCGCTGACGATAACCACTTCTTTCTGTTCGGTCATTATTTCCCTCCTTAAAAAAGGACAGACCGTTTAAGGCCTGTCCTTACAGTTTGTGCCGGGTCGAGAAACCATTTCTTTTAATCATTTTATCAAAGTTTTGGGCGGGGATATAAACCGGCCCGTTCAACAATTTCTGGCACGACCTCTTCCCAGGCAATAGCCATAATGTGCACTCCGGCCACTCCTTCAATTTCCTGCAGCCGCTGGATGGTTTCGACACATACATTGAGGCCTTCTACCTTTTTCTTTTCCGCTCCCTTGATCCGTTCGATAAGGGAGTCGGGAATAGTGATCCCCGATACATTGTTTTTCATGTACCTGGCCGCCCCGAGTGACTTAATCGGGGTCACGCCGCCCATGATCGCAACCTTTTTGTGCAAACCACGGGCCCGGACCATTTCCATCCATTTTTCAAATCTTTCAATATCAAAGATACACTGGGTTTGGATGAAGCTGGCACCGGCCTTGATCTTTTTCTCCAGCCGGTCAACCCGGTATTCGAAAGGATCGGCAAAGGGATTAGCCACAGCACCCAGGTAATAACTGCTGGGCGATTCAAGCTCATCCCCGCCTATAAAGCAATTTTCATCGCGCATATCTTTCAGGCCTTTGAGCAGCTGCATGGAATCGATATCATAGACCCCTTTAGAAGCGGGCTCATTGCCGAAATTCTGGTGATCGCCGGACAGACAGAGGATATTTTTGATGCCCAGGGCCTGGGCGCCAAGCACGTCGCTCTGGATGCAGATCCGGTTGCGGTCACGCACTGTAATCTGGATGATCGGCTCCAGGCCCATCTGGACCAGGGTGGATCCGCAGGCGATGCTTGAGGTGCGTACGATAGCCGTCTGGTTGTCGGTAATATTGTAGGCATCGACATGGTCTTTCATTTCTTCGGCATGGTGCTTGAGCTGGGTGATATCAGAACCCTTGGGCGGGCCCAGTTCACCGCTTACAACAAATTTTCCGCTGTTAATTACTTTTTCCAGGTTACTCCCCGCTATCAATTCTAACATCCTCCCTTACTGAGGTTCTCGGGCCCCCGTGATGCGATGACGACCAGTCCTTGGGAGGCTGAATCTCTTCCAGGTCGCTGATCCGGCCAAAAGCGCTGAGGCGTTCGTGGATCAGGTGCCAGGCACAGTCAATATCATCACTTATTTCGCACTTGCCCTCTGCTGAACCTCCACACGGCCCGTTGAGGATGCTTTTGCAGCAGCGGGTAATCGGGCAAACCCCCATGGTCAAGTGAAGGACACAGTTGCCACAGCCTACGCAGCGCTCAGCCCAGACCCCCTGTTCAGTGGGGTACCCCATCGAAGTCGTGTTCAAACCGGGCACTACCCTGAGCGAGGGGACATGCTCGATCATGGTTTGTACTCCGACTCCGCAGGCAAGGGAAACGATCTGGTCATAGTTTTTGAGCTTCTCCAGGACCTGATCTATAAATTCATACTCGCACTGCCTTTCAAGGGAAAATACTTCAACCACACCACCCTGATTTTCTCGTTTGCGGTGGATGCGAAGAAGCGCCGCCGTTTCCTCGGCTTCTTTTTCGCCGCCGGCCATACAAACCCCCACACAGGTATTACACCCGAGCACACAGATGCGCTCGTAAGGGGCCGCCATAGCCGCAATTTCTTCCAGCGGCTTTCGTTCAGCGATTATCATTTACTCACCATCCCTTCAGCAATCATGATCTGCTATATATTATAGCTTAGCGATTATGCTGTTTAAATACATCGACAAAAGAATCACAGTAAATGTCCATGTCGAGTATGATACGTGCAGCGGCTACTGCAGCCATTAGTTCATCATCACAAGCATCAGCTATTGCAGAATCCAGGCCGTTAGCCATAGCCATAACCGCAAAAGTCCGGTTGATCAGTTCGCGGTTCTTGGTGCCCTGGGATATATTGCTTAATCCAACAGTAGTTTTCGGGGCCGGATCGGAAATCATCTTGATTTCCCGCAAAGTGCGCATCACTTCCGGTCCATGGTCCTGGGCCACATTACAGGGCAAGACCAGGGGATCGATGTAAAGCATATCCGGGGCAATCCCATATGCGTCGGCAGTGGCGACCAGTTCTGCTGCGAGGCCCACCCTGACGTCTGCATCCTTGGGAATCCCTTCTTCATTCATGGTCAGGCAGATTACTTCTGCGCCATGCTCGGCAGCCATGGCAAATACGCGTTCCATCTTGGGCATCTCTGCCGGGACGGAGTTGATCATAGGGGGCTGCTTACAAACTTTCAGACCTTCTTCAATGGCATCGTACTTAGTGGAGTCCAGGCACAGCGGCAAATCGCTGACTTCCTGGGTTACCTCCACCAGCCATTTCATTGCTTCAACCGGTTCTCTCGAACTGGGCCCTACATTAATATCGAGGTAATGAGCCCCGTTATATTCCTGCTGACGGGCCCATTCCTGGACTGCTTTTGGATCGCGATCATTGATGGCTTTGGCTATATCTTGGAACATACCATTAATGCGTTCGCCGATAATAATCATTAGGATGCCTCCTCCACATATTAATAACTGTTGTCCTTCATCAGGTCGTCAATGTTGCCCTTGATTACTCTCACTGCTTCAGGATGACGCATAACCAGGATATCAATCCCGGACTGCAGGTAGGCCATCGCGGTGGTGGTTTCCCATAGAATACCGCGTTCTTCCTGCTCACCCCAGGCCGGCTGCTCCTCCTCGGGTATGTTTGCTTCCTTGATGCGCCACGATTCAAAACCGGCGTTTCCGATCATCGGCATAGCGAGCATCTTATCTCCCTGCAGCGCGCCATTACGGGCCCGCTCCATAATCGAGTAGGAATACTCAATTCCGTAACCGAGCGCAGCAACTGTCGGGTCAATAATAATCCGCTTGGCCATAGCCGGGCTCATTTCGGAAATCAGGATATTAAGCTGCTTACAGATGTTGATATCAATCGGCGATTGAGCAATAACATTATGATTATTGGCCATACAGGCACTGGTTACCGCCTTGTAGTCTTCGAGTTCTGCCACGCCCATCAGCAGGTTTTCGCCGGCGCAGGCTTCGGCAATCGGGGTGTATATCTTAGCATCTTTTTCTGCTTTTCCACTGCCGATCACGATCACGGGCACGCCGACGGCTTCAAGGACTTTTTTAACTAGATCCGCACAATCCTCCGGCGATTTGTCCGCTAGATCCGGATCTGCACCTTTCAAGCGGATCTGGATCAAATCTGCGCCATATTCTTCGACACATTTTTTTGCCCAGGCCGCCGGGTCACTATAAACATCTCCGAAGTATTCCTTAAAACAATCATTCCACTCTTCAGGGACTATATCCCAGATTTCCATCGCTACTACCGGACGGTTCGGGATTTCTCCCTCGAAGTGCAGGAAGGGTAATGCCGATTCCCCGCCGACGGTAATAGTATGACTGCGAGTCCCGCCCTCGTCTTTTGTAGCGCCAAGGACGACCTCGCCTACTTTACTCCTGTATTTTTCTTTCATAATTTCTACAGCCATTTAAATACTCCTTTCATTAAATGGATCGCCCCGATGCGGCAGGCCATGCCCGGATCGGAGTTTTAGTTTTTTCCCCTGCTCAGGGAAAAGTTAAGTTTATTAATCTTCTCCGCTTTGGAGAAGGACCGATCTTTT
>SKPU01000111.1 GCA_007119335.1 Syntrophomonadaceae bacterium | reverse complement strand
GTAATGACCAGGCAAGAAAAGGAATTAAAGCTGGTTTTTATTAAATATGTGGAGAAATTGGCTGATCGTTGTTTCAAGGCTTCCTATTTCAGCGATCAATATATTCAGAGCCTCGATCATGAAGATCTATATTTGGGACAACTTACGTACGATCATGGGGTCCAACCAACTATTTCTTTTTAAAGCGAAAATTTTGCAGGGGCACAATAAGAACTACCGAGGCGCGCTCTGAATGCAGCTGTGTTTAAGAGAATATCCAATGATAATAGGCATGCCTTTCATATATTGTAATGTATGATCTAGTAATGCTGAGTCAGCCTGAAACAGCCGGGTAGATAGAAGAAATTTTTTAATTGAAGAGGATGAATTTTTGAAAACAAATGAATCTAATTCTGTTACAAAGTATCCAGTGCAAACCTTGGAAAAGGCGCTTCAAATCATTAACATCATGAAAGATGAAGCATAGTTAAGTGAAGACTAACTTGAAAAGGTGTGAGCTGATATACCGATGGAAAAACACACAAATACAATATTACCGGTTTAGCAAAGCTGATGAATGAACTGGCTTTTAGACGCGAGAAAGGTTATGCTCTTGATCAAGAAGAGCTTTCTGTAGGTAGGGTCGACTTGTATCACGGCACCTGTATATAACCACAGCAATGAAATAATTGCCGGGTTGAGGAAAAGCGGACCTAAATAATGAATGGATGAAAAGAAAACCATGCTTAGCCGGGAGGGCTTAAAGCAATCCAGTGATCAATTATCTGCTTTTTTTAGATCGGCTAACTGCAGGCAGCAGGCAAAAATTAACTGAACTTCATAAACAGCGAAGATAATTGTTCAACAGGAGTAAGGAATGAGAAAGGGGCTTTGGTTAGACCTTTTTAACTTTTAATGGTTTACCCGATAAGCCTTGTACTATAAAACTAAGTTGTTTATTGTAGTGCATAATTGAAATTAAGCAGGAGATAATGAACAGCCCCCGAATAATAATGAATAGGAAGTATTTTGTACAGCTCTATGCAATATCTAGTGTCTTGTTTGCATTGAGGAAAAGATTTGGAATCGTTGTGGGGCAGTCATTACGATTATCCTCTTAAGCTTTTCCTTGATGAATAGAACGCATTATAGACCGGAAATAGGTCTGGACTTGAAATGGTCCGGGCATAAATTCAAATAAATGTTCCTATGAAAGGAGTAATAACTTTGTCTAAAAAAAATGTATTGGATTTAATCAAGATGAAAAAAGAGGGCGAAAAAGTTGCCTGGGTTACCGCTTATGATTTCCCCATGGCGATGTTCGCCGAGCAGGCCGAAATGGATATGATCCTGGTTGGTGACTCGATGGGCATGGTCCTTCTTGGTTACAAGGATACCATTCCAGTGACCATGGAAGATTGCCTGGCCCACTGCCGGGCAGTTCGCAGAGGGGCACCTAACACTTGGATTGTTGGTGACATGCCTTTTGGTTCTTATCAGATAAGTGATGAAGATGCAGTTAAAAATGCGATCCGCTTTCTAAAGGAAGCCAGCATGGATTGCATTAAATTAGAAGGTGGAGTGCGGGTGGCCAGCCGCATTAAAGCGATCAATGATGCCGGGGTACTGGTTATGGGCCATATCGGGTTAACCCCGCAAAGTGCCGGTCAGTTAGGTGGTTTCAGGGCAACCGGCCGGGATGTAAAAACAGCCAGAAACTTGATTGAAGATGCACTTGCTGTGCAGGAAGCGGGCGCTTTTTCAATTCTTGTTGAGGCAGTAGCACCTGAATTAACCGAGTTTTTAACCGAAAAGCTGGATATTCCTGTTTATTCGATTGGTGCAGGAGTTAAGTGTGATGGACAACTGCTGATTTGTGGGGATATGCTGGGCCAATTCCAGGCCTTTACCCCCAAGTTTGTCAAAGTTTATGCCAATATTGCTGAGAATAGTGTTAATGCTTTTAAGCAGTACGTTGCGGAAGTCAAAAATGAAGAATTTCCGACCGACGATCATGTTTATCCACGTAAAGACAGCCTGGAAGATTTTCAGAAGTTATTTGAAGAATACAGGTAGGATTTGTTTTTGTATCAATTTGTTTTGCTGTTAAAATGAAAAATTTATGGAGGCTGATTAAAATGCCTTTCGAAAAAATTGAACAGTATATAAATGAAAAAACTAATTTTCCTTTGCGGGATCGCTATGATTTGCCCACATCAAAGCATGTTTTTCCTGACGGTTCACACTATCGGATAGAGATTGCCGGAATGGAAACTATTAAAAACCTGGAAATAATGACTAAGGAAGCAAAAAAAAGAAAAGTCCCGGTTCACCGGGTCATTTCTACGGTCAAAGGCGCGGCATTGATGGATATGGGAGAACTAAAAGAATATGCACAATTTGCTGCTGATAATAACTATGAGGTAATTATCAACCCGGTACCCAGTAGAGGTTCGGATAGCGGTCGGCAGTTCACTACTCCGGAAGGTTATGTGTCAGGCATGCGGCTCAGGGGAAGTGATAAGGTATATGAATGGTTAAAGGAGTTTGACCGCTGCCTGGAAGCAGGAATTCGTGGTTTTCTGATTACAGATGAAGGCATATTGGATTTAGTCGCGAAAATGAGGGCAGATGGGATTTTCCCGGCTGACGTGAAATTTAAGGTGTCTGTATTTGCGGGCCACGGTAGTCCGCATGGTGGCAAGCTGCTCGAAGATATGGGGGCGGACAGTTTTAACCCATTAGGCGACCTGACTCTGCCCATGCTGGCTTCAATCAGAAGCACGGTCAAGCTACCTCTGGACGTTTATGTCAGCCTTGTCGAATCAATGGGTGGGTTCCAGCGTTTTCATGAGTGTGGGGATATTGCCCGAATCTGCGCACCCGTATACTTTAAGATCGAACCAGGGCGTTCCGAAGCAGAGATGTATAACGCCTGGGTAGACGACGAACTGCTTAACCACCTTGCTGCACACCGCGTGAAGATTGCCCAGATATGCATGGAGTGGGTGGAACGTTCCGGATTAGGCCTGGTCATGAAAGCTGGCGGAGAGGATCTCTCTCTTCCCAAGCCCTAAAGGAGCATAGTAAAAGTTTCGCTTTATCCTATGCTCAAATAGCCTTCCTTTTTCGATGGGCGATCTATATCCAGTAATATATAGATTTGGAACAGGATAATTTAGTGGGGGAGAGACTATCCCCCACTGAATGTTTGAACTATGCAAATAAATAATGAAAGGAAGGTATATTATGGATGCTAATCCACTGAGCACTGCTCTTCATTCCCTGCGTCAGGCTGCAGAGCTCGCTGATCTTGATCCGAAGGTAATAGAATTATTGAGCGTCCCTAAGCGCACCATGGAGTTCACTTTTCCAATGCGCATGGACGATGGGAATGTAAGAATATTTACAGCTTACCGGGTTCACTGGTGTGATGCCCTGGGTGGTTTTAAGGATGGAACAAGATTTACTGAAAACCTAACCCTTGATGAGTTAAAAGCACTGGCTTTATGGATGACCATCAAGCATGGAGTCGGGGGCATTCCGGCTGGTGGCGGGAAAGGCGGAGTGATCGTCAACCCCCAGGAACTTAGTGAGTGGGAATTAGAAAGGTTGTCCCGCAGTTTCATGCGTCACCTCCCGATGAAGGGAGCCTGGGTTGATGTACCCGGTGCCGATATCGGGACCAGCGAAAAGACCCAGGCCTGGATGCTTGATGAATATGAATCAATCGTTGGTTTTCACAGCCCGGCAGCGATCAACGATAAGCCCACTGAAGTAAGCGGCACATTTGGAACTGATGAAGCTACCGGTTTAGGTGTTTATTACGTATTTGAGCAAGCGGTTAAGGACTTTGGTTTTGCAAATGACTGCAGTGTGGTGGTGCAGGGCTTTGGTAAGGTAGGGTCAGTTCTAGCCAGAAAGCTTACTGAAGGCGGCTATAAAGTGCTTGCTGTCAGCGATGTTTATGGCGGTATATATTCAGCAGACGGAATAGACTGTGTAAAATTGAACGAATATTTTTTGAAAACAGGCTCAGTGGTTGATTATCCAGGCACCGAGCCGATAGCTAACAAAAATTTGCTGGAGATGGAAGTCGATGTCTTAATCCCCGCTGCAGTACAAAGTGTCATCCACGATCAAAATGCTTCACAAGTTAAAGCAAAAATGATTATTGAAGCGGCTAATGGTCCGGTTACCCCGGAAGCAGAAGAAGAACTCCAAAAAAGGAATGTCCCGGTGGTTCCGGATGTGGCAGCTAACGTCGGCGGAGCTATCGTCTGTCATTTTGAGAGGATTCAGGGTCTTACCGACGAATACTGGGACCTTGAAAGAGTCAGAAACCAGTTAAAGGAATGGATAACCAGGGCTTATGATCAGATGACAGCTACAGCTAAGGAAAAGAATAGTTCTTTACGTATGGCGGCCTGGATGAATGCCCTGCGGAAAATTGAAGCTTCGGCTAAGAAACGGGGCTGGGTCTAGTCAGAGCCTCCTATTGCAATGCTTTACACTTATGACGGCCCTGGTAACAAGAAAGCTTTGACCAGGGCCAATTATCTTATAATATATCTTTAAGTTCCAGCTCTTTTGAGGAATAATTGTAACCACAAAGGGCTTTATCTCTTCCGAGTGGTCGATAGAAAGGAGATTGACCAGCATCTATTTGTGATTATGCTTGACCGTGTTTATCAGTTGTGCTTAAATGAATAGTGCAAAATAGATTAGATTTATATGCGCCCGTAGCTCAGCCCGGATAGAGTAACTGACTTCGAATCAGCTGGCCGCAGGTTCGAATCCTGCCGGGCGCACCATGAAAAAAAGTTTGGAACCAGGATGATGTTCCAAACTTTTTTTGTGGCCAGATATCCTCGACATCCTATATAATAGAAGTGATCAACCGCCTGTATGGGGGGGCAGACAAGTATGCCGGAAACCAATTACGGAGAAGACAAGATATTTGCCGGCCCCGCGATAACCGCAAAAAAGTTAAAGGCGGGGACAACCCGTAGGGTACCGCCCCATCTTTTTGCTGTGCTGATGCTGGGGATTGTTTCCCAGGTTGGCCAGGTCTTGCTTTTGCGGGAACTGTTAATGGTTTTCCATGGCAATGAGCTCTCGATCGGGATTGTCCTGGCTTCCTGGATGGCCTGGGTCGGTGTGGGCAGCCGCCTGGGTGTTGTATTTATAGGAAAAATCAACCGTCCGTTAACCCTGCTTGTGGGCAGTGCGGTGGGCATCTTGCTGGTCCTTCCGGCAACCATTATGCTGATCCGTTTCCTGCGCGGGTTTTTTGAAATTCCTCCCGGGGCTTACCTGTCCCTGGTTGATATAGCCAGCTCCTGTTTTTTGATAATGGCTCCGGCTTGCCTGTTGTTGGGAGCTCAGTTTGTTTTCCTGGCAAGGGTTTGGCGCGATATTGATCAGAGTGTGGATAGCTCTGGAACTGGTAAGACTTATATTTGTGAAGCGGCGGGGAATATGCTCGGCGGCCTCTTATTTACTTTTCTTTTGGTTCATTATCTGAATGCTTTTCAAATTGCCTGCCTGGTTGGTATATTGATGCTTGCTGCTGCCTGGTATTCCATGCGCAGAATTCACTGCGCAGGCTTTTTCCCATCTCGTTGGAGTTTTACAATAATTGCGCTACTCATATTATATTTTATAGCATTCCCCTTTCTCGAAGATTTAGATCAGTGGGCTTACCGGATGCAGTGGCAATACTTCATGCCTGATCATGAACTTGTTGAAACCAGGCAATCTGAGCATGGAGCAATTTCTGTAGTCCGGCGTGCAGATCAGTATACTTTTTTTCAAAGCGGCCACCTGATTTTCAGTACAGCCGGCCCGAAGGCCGTTGCCCCCGCTTTTGAAGAGCAGGAAGCGGTGGAACTGGCTCACCTGGCTATGGTCCAGCATAAGCAGCCTGAACGGGTCTTGTTGATTGGTGGAGGCTTACGCGGCCTGCTCAGCGAGATAGTCAAACATCCGGTGGAGGCAGTTGATTATATCGAACTTGATGAGGCCCTTACTGATGCGGCCCGGCCCTATATCGCTTCTGCTACCCTGGAGGCCCTCGACGACCCGCGGGTCAGCCTGATCCATACTGATGGCAGACTCTTTGTTAAAACAGCCGGCGAGCAGTATGATATGATTATTGTTGATATTCCCGACCCGGCTACAGCCGTGCTGAACCGCTACTATACCAGGGAATTCTTTAGCGAAGCGAAAGATTTGCTATACGATGACGGGGTTCTGGCCATCGGTGCGGTATCCACTCCCGATTTGCGGGGTACTGCTGTGGCAAACCGGAATGCTACGCTATACCATACCCTGAACAGTGAGTTTGGAAGGGTTTTGCCGGCTGGTGAGCGGGATATGTCATTTTTTGCTTCTAACAAACCGGGGCAGATCTCTTTAGATATAAAAACCCTGCAGGACAGATACACCCGGCGGGATATCGAAGTTGAGGGGTTTTCGCCGCATCATTACCAGGCTATGCTGGAGGAAGGGCAGCTGCGGAGGGTTAACTGGACGGTGCGTAACCACGGGCGCAGCAGCAAGTCCCACCTGGAAGGACCTCCTGCAGCGCCGCTTTCTCCCGATTCGCTTGCTGAACAGGAGGCTGCTGAAAAAGAACTCCTCCCCGTAGAAGAGCAATACTTTATAAACACTGATTTCAAACCGATCGGCTATTATTACACTCTCATGTTTTGGGATCAACTGACCCGTCCGGAGGACGATAAAACATTTATAGCGCTGCTGCATGTTCAACCCTGGTGGATCCTGCCCCTTTGCTTTATTGCCCTGTTGACTGTGCTCGGTTTGCGGATCAATTCAGGGAGAGCTTATAAAAGAAGCAAAGTTTATCATGATTATGAAGATGTACAAAGGCCGGATACCAATTTTGGAGTGCTTTGCACCGTCTTTACGACCGGACTTTCGACCATGGCTCTACAGATAGCCCTGCTCTTTTCATTTCAGAGTATTTATGGCTTTGTTTATGAAATGGTGGGCTTGATTATGGCCCTCTTCATGAGCGGCCTGGCCCTGGGCGCCTATCTGACCAATCGTTTTGTGAAGAATAAAGTTAATCTGAATCTCCTGGCCGGAGTACAGATGTTCATAGCCTTGCTGGCTGTTTTGATTGCCGTTGTGCTTCCGCGGGCTGCGCTTGTCGAATCATCGGCTCTGATTTTTATGCTTTTTTCATTACTCACATTTTCAGCCGGTTTGATAAACGGGGTTGATTTCCCCCTTTCCTTAGCCTGCTATATGGCCTTGAACAAAAATGCTGAAAAAACTGCCGGAACCGTGTACGGACTTGAACTTTTCGGGGCCTGTATTGGTGCAGTTTTGGCCAGTGCGATCATTGCCCCGGTGCTCGGAATCATTGCCTGTTGTCTTTTTGCCGGTATTGCAAACTTTACTGCTTTTGTAGTAATCTTAATAAGTAGGAGGGATGTTCAATGGCTGAAAAGAACCTATCATCAGGCAGGTTGAATCGCCGGGAATTTATAAAAGTCGGCGCAGCCGGTTTTTGTACATTCTGCCT
>SKPU01000213.1 GCA_007119335.1 Syntrophomonadaceae bacterium | reverse complement strand
TTCCTGAATAACCCTTTAATAACTCTTAAAAGTTAGCTCACGGCTTCATCTGCATGGAAAAGCTCTCCTGGGATAACTTCAATGAATCAATGCCAAATCAATGCCTTTGATCAAAGCGATTGAGAGATTTAAAGAACGCCACGGTGTTTATCCAAAATCAGTTCATGTCCACGTTATCTACAGGACCCGTGATAATATCCGCTACTGTAAATAACAGGACATCCGCATCGGCAGGCCAAAACTGGGCCGGCAATCGAGTACTTTCCGGCTTTTATGCTTATGCCAAAATTTTAAACCAGAGAATTGATAACCGATCGCGACACCTGATTTATTGATAATGTTTTATTCCACAATTTTTGTAGCCTTTTTTACAAAATTATTTGAATACGCATGTTATAATTATAAAAGTTTATGTTATTGTCAATTGGCAAATTTCTTTCATCCAAAAGGGTAGCAGGAAATTAAGGTGTTTTTTAAAGATATTTAAAACATTCCGGGGAGGAAAAAACAAGGTCTCGGAACTGTTCAACCCTGTTCAACCCGATGAAACACTCAATCTTTGGGAAATGCCCAACTGCTTAAATCATGGATAACTCTTGCAAAGTTCGTGGCTGGAAAATATGAGTTGGAATCCCTTTCTATAAAAGTTGTATGACCTGGACTTGGAAAAGGTGGCTAAAACACATAGAGGGAAGTATATTACTTTCCACATTTCAAACAAAGGTGGTGAGAATTATGGACATTTAAGCTGCGGGTGGCCATTTTACAACTCCTACCGGCAGGATAAAAGAACTTACATACCATTTTATTTTTAATTTGCAGACCAGTGAACAGAAAGCGGCAGCAAGGGTCTCCACTGATTTATTATAGGGCAGCCGGGGAAAGCCTGCAGTGTTATGGAAAGTGTAAAGTGTGTGAAGCGCTGAACGGAAAGCTATGCAAACCAGAAGGTAAATTTAATAGGAGGGGTTTTATCCATGAAAAACAAAAAATTAGTCCTGTTTTTTATTCTCTGCCTGTTTTTGCTATTGGCATCAGCACCTTTTTTAGCGGGTTGCGAGACACCAGATGTGGACGAAGAGGTTCCGGATGAAGAGGCTCCCGAAGAAGAGGAAGAAGAAGTTGCTCCTACACCAGAAGAACCGACCGTGATAAAGGCTTTGACCTGGCTTCCGGTTGATTTTATTGCCGCGGAACACGCCCACCTCTTTGCAGAAGAAATTGAGCAGCGTTCCGACGGGCAACTCATCATCGATATCATCGGAGCCGGCGATGTAATACCCACTGAGGAACAGATCTTTGCCTTAAAAGAAGGCCGAATCGACATGCTTTTCACCTGTGGAGATGACATCTCCCAGGCTTCGCCGATGGGCTTTGCCATGGTTTTGACTGATATGGAGGTGTGGGAGGAGCGAGAAGCGGGAATCTGGGATTTCTACCGCGAAGTATTTGCCCGGGACACAAATTCGTATTACCTGGGTTCACTAATGCATCCAATGTGGTGGCTCCTTTTCACCAATGAAGAAGCACAATCCCCGGCCGATCTGGAAGGGCAGAAAATTCGTTGTGGAGCAACGTTTTTTGAAGCGGTTAGGGAAAGCGGTGCTGAACCGGTAAGCATGCCCATGATGGATATATATACCGGTATGGAACGGGGCATGATCGACGGTTTCGTATTTCCCCCCTGTGGGTGGACTCAATTTGGTTGGCATGAAGTAACTGATTACTGGGTTGGCCCGCGGTTGGTCCGCGGTCAAAACTCCACCCCCCTCATCAACATGGACGTATGGAATTCTCTTACAGAGGAAGAACAAGACTTACTGACCCAGACCGTTATTGATATGGAAGATGAAATGTATGACCTCCACCATTGGATTTGGAGCGGGGAAGAACATGGAGAAGAATCGATTCTAGATGCCGGAGTGGAACATATAGAGTGGACCGAGGAAGAGAATGAAGAATTTCAGGAAATCTGGCGGAATGCCCTGTGGGATTATGTTGAAGAACAAGTAGATCCAGACGATTTTGCTCGATTCGAGGAACTTGTCGGCCGCTAGAAAAACAGTCTGTATAAACTAAAAAAGGCCTGCGTGGGTCTCCAATTTCCCCGTGCAGGCCTTAACCAATATTTTGCAAGGAGTCAGGTCCGATGCAAATAAGTAAAGTCGGTGCTATCTTTGATCGATTGCTTGATTTCTTAATGTATATAGGATCTACACTTTTAATCGTGGCCATGCTTATTGTCTGCACCGAGGTAATCAGCAGGTATGTCTTTAACAGGTCAATGGGATGGCCTTTAGAAGTTACCGAATTACTTTTAGTCGGTATAGTCAGCCTGGGCATAGCCTGGCTGCTCAAGGTAGAAGGGCATATTAAGGTAGATTTCTTGTTGAATCGTCTTAACCCAAAACACCAGGCCCTGGTTATTGGCATTACTTCGGCTTTAGGCGCACTGGCCGTATTGATCATCACCACTTATGGCCTGCGGGAAACCATTAACCTCTATCAAGCGGGGGCAAGAGAAACCGGCCTACTGCGTATGCCCAAGGCTTACTTACTCTTCCCTCTCGTCTGCGGCTGTTTTTTGTTTTTTATTCAGCTGGGGAGAAGAAGCTACAAACACTTCAAAGCATGGAGAGCAAGCTACGTTAAAGAAGCAGAAACTCTGGATTCAATCAAAGGGGGCCGTCAACCTTGGAATGGTATTTAGCACTCCTGTTCATCTTTGGGGGCATGATACTACTTTTGTTGACCGGAATGCCGGTGCCCGTCGCTTTTTTGATCATTAATGTTATTGGAATTTATTTTTTCTGGGGCGGCGCGGGAGGTTTTGGGCAGCTTATCCTCAGCATGACAGATTCGGTAGCCAGCTTTGTCATACTTCCCTTTCCCCTCTTCATTCTCCTGGGCGAAATACTGTTTCGTTCCGGAATGGCCAGCCGGGCCATTGATGTAGTAGATATGTGGCTGGGGCGGCTCCCGGGCAGATTATCTATCCTTGCCGTAGCCTCAGGGGTGGTAGTATCTGTCCTCAGCGGTTCCGGGGTAGCCAGCGCAGCTATGCTTTCCTCCACATTGGTGCCGGATATGGAAAGACGGGGCTACAGCTTGGCCATGAGTGCCGGTCCAATAATGGGCAGCGGGGGAATAGCCATGATCATACCGCCAAGTGGAACAATAGTACTTGTAGCGAGCCTGGCTATGGTATCCATCGGTCAGCTGCTAATCGCCGGAATCATTCCGGGAATTATACTGGGAGCTCTCTATATGGTCTACGTAGTTGGCCGAAGCTATCTTCAACCTCATCTCGCCCCCCCTTATAATACCCCGCCCATGCCTTTATTCCCAAAGATTAAAGCCACTGTGCTTAATTTGCTACCGGTAGCGATTATCATCTTTCTGGTCACCGGGGTGATCATCTTAGGCATTGCCAGCCCCTCGGAAGCTGCAGCCATGGGGGCCCTCGGAGCTTTCTTATTGGCCGCCTGCTATAAGAGCCTGAACTGGGAAGTGATTAAGGCTGCTGTTCTGAATGCCTCCCGCATTTCTGTAATGTTATTGAGTATACTTCTCGGGGCAACAGCCTTCAGCCAGATATTAGCCTACACCGGAGCTGTACGAGGCCTGGTTGATCTGGCCACCAGTGTCCCCCTGCCTCCTATAGCCATCCTGATTATAATGTTGTTTATTGTCCTTATGTTGGGCTGCTTCATGGATGAAGTGGCCATCCTGTTAATGATCATCCCCATCTTTATGCCCATTGTCCATGCCCTGGACTTTAACCCAATTTGGTTTCTAATCTTATACCTTATCAACATGGAAATGGGTTTAACTACCCCGCCTTTTGGATTGATCCTTTTTGCGGTTAAAGGCGTGTTGCCTCCACGCACCAGGATGGGTGATATCTATAAAGCCGCCGTGCCCTTCTTAATCTGTGATGCCATAGTAATTGCCTTGATTATTTATTACCCCAAGATTGCCCTGTGGCTGCCCAACTTAATGTTAACCCGCTGAAGGGCCGGGAAATGTGCACTAATTGTTTCGGGTTAATAACAAAGCGAGTTTTTCCACTTCAAGGCCAGGGGGAATCCACCTTGAAGTAAAAAATAGAAAACAAGGGGGCCTGCAGGCCTCTACTATAGCTAAAGGAGCAGCTGGATGATCCTGGGTAAAACGCTTTATGCCGTAGATTCTCATACCGCAGGTATGCCGACAAGAATAATCGTGGGCGGTATCCCCCATCTTCCTGGGAGCGATATAGAAGAAAAAGCGGAGTATTTTAAAAATCACTTCGATTACCTCCGCACCGCAATTTTCCATGAGCCCAGAGGCTTGTTGCGCGGAGTAGGCGCAGTGATTACTCCTCCGGCCCATGATAAAGCTCACCTTGGCGTCTTCTTCATGGACTGCACCTACCAGCTGATACATATGTGCGGCCATGGCAGCATTGGTGTAATAACAGCCGCCCTTGAATTTGGCCTGGTGGAAGCAGTTGAACCAGCTACTACAGTTGTTTTAGATACCCCGGCCGGCCTGGTTACCGGATATGCGAAAGTGCAGGGTGGTAAGGTTGAATCGGTTTCGATCCATAATGTACCTTCATTTTTATATAGCACAGCTGTAATTCATGTGCCCGGCCTTGGTTCTATCCCGGCGGATATCGCTTTCGGGGGAGAATTTTTTGTACTGGTCGATGCTGACAATGTCGATGTTCCTCTTGATGTAAGTAAAGCTGCTGATTTATCCGTGCTGGCAATGGCAATCAGGGATGCTGCCAATGCCCAGCTCAAAGTAAAGCATCCGCTGAAACCGGTTTCAGTTATCGATGCCGTAAGAATTTCAAAACAACCGGCAAATCATGGATTCCCGATAAAAAACGTTACCATCTTTGCAAAAGGAAACCAAGGAATAGATCGATCGCCTTGTGGCACGGGCACTTCAGCCCAGCTGGCAGCTTTATATGCCGGGGGAAAAGTAAATGTAAATCAAGTATCTATTCACGAAAGTATAATTGGCACCACCTTCAAAGGCAGGATAGTTTCGCAGACCAGGGCAGGTGAATTCGATGCCATCATTCCCGAAATTACAGGAAGCGCCTATACCATGAGCATAAATACTATTATCCTGGATCCAAATGACCCTTTGAAACACGGCTTTATGATTGAATGATCTAGGGACAAAAAAAAGTCCTGGTTTGCAATTTGCAATACGCTGCATGCGATAAACCGAGCATTACTCCGGAAGCAATAACCCGGCAATTATAACCTCCAGGCAGAACACCCTGCTTGCGCAGGTTTTCTTTTTTATTACCATATGATTGATTATGCATCTAACTAACTATTTTCCTCGGACCGCAAGGTGAAGCAAATATGAGATTAATCTACGCAAGGTAATCTTGCCGCTCATCATAATATCTCGGGGCATGAATTGCATGCTTAAGCATTAACACCGCACCCGTTATATCAAAAACCGGAAGTTTGTATTCTTCCTGCAAAGAAAGGCTGTATGTAGCCAAATTACTACACTCCAAAAGGATAACTTTAACCTCTTTATTCTTCCGCAGTAATTTTGCTGTTGCTGCTAGTATATCCTTACCCATCAAGTTTACATTCAGATCCAGCCCCCCATCAATAATAATCTCCCTGAAATGCTTCTCATGCTCCATACCCTGGATTTCAAGTTTTATATCCGGGCCTATTCCTGCACCATAAAGGTGTTTGTCATGCAATAAACTGGAATGTCCGGTAATAATTCCTATAGTTCCTCTACGGCCTATCAAGTTCCAAAGCAGGGGGACAAGTACCAGCGCCGAGCTCAAAATTGGCAAAGAACTAGACGCTGCCATTTCTTGCTGGTAGAGGGCCATGAGGCCGCAGTCTCCAATAACAGCTCGAACACCTTTGTTTTCCAAATTTTTTACCGCATCACATAATTTTCTTTTTATCTCTTCAGAACCTTTGAGCAGATCAGCAAACGTCCCTGTTACCACCTCGTAACAAGTTGGGAAAGGAAAGGTATCTGCATGTCCCGGATCTCCGGGAACGCGAGGCGAATTACCATTGAAAACCAATACCCCTATATACTGACCGTAAAATGGATATCCACTTTCTGCAATCATAATTTAGCTTTCCTCTTTCCCTTTATATTTTCGTTAAATTATAGAATACTTAATATTTATAATTAACGTAATTATTGCCTGGAATTCAAGTCAAGGGTATGCCCAAATCAAGTAATACTTGAGCTACGTCATCCAAATCCAAACGTGTTAAAGTATTTCTATTGGGAATGCCCGTTGAAACATCCCATCCCCGTGCCTCATAATATTCATCCAACATGGCATCAAGTTCAACGACGCTACCCTGGGAAGGATGATCTCCGGGTAGCGGCTCCTTAAGGAAACGTTCCGGCAAAGTATCATCACTACGTCTTATTCCTTCCCTTACAATAAATGCTCTCTCCAAGTTTATTACTCGCTCACAGGCTTGTTGCACCCCTTCCGCAGTGAATGCAATACCGCTTAATGCCTCCAACAAAGCTGCACTTTCTTCAAAGTCGATGATTTCCATATTCACAATCGTATTTTTACAAGCACTCAGGCAATCTGAAAGAGCACTCCATTCTTCATAGTGTTTTACCAGCCGGCCTTTGCCCTTATATTCCAAGCGGTAAGCAGATTCTTTGGCTCCATAACGCCGCATACCTTCATCCGGATCATTGGAAAATTCAAAAGAGGGTTCGGAACGAAGATGATCACCACCCCTGCTGGCCAGGGCATATCCCAAAGCATAACCCTTAAGTCCCCGGGGATCAGCTTGAAACACCTCCAGGCCCTTAATATGCATGGCCAAACTCTCTGTACCGCGTCCCAGTTTTAGAGCTGCATGCCGCACTCCCCTGGCCAAAAGATCTCCAATACCTTCGCGGTAAACAATTTTACGGAGCAACTCACGAACAACCTTCGGATCCCCCCAGCGGGGTTCCAGGCCATCTAACTCATCTCGACTTAACAACCCCTTTTCATAGCATTCCATGACAAAAGATATACATTCAGAAGCGGTGATTACATCAATTCCTAACCTGTTGCAATCATCGATCCCCTGCAAAGCAAACCCTAAATCATTGCAACCAACCCTGGAGGCAAAACCAGCCAAACCTTCAAATTCGGGCCCTTCCGAAGCAAGTCCTGCATATGGACCGGAGGTGATACGGAAGAAGCGGCTGCAGGGAATCGTGCAGGCAAAGCAGGCTTTGGATTTAATTTTAAATGTCTTTGCTAATTGTTCACCACTTACTGCTTCTGTATCAGCGAAATCCCCCTGGAGAAAATGTTTAGTAGCCAGACATCCTAATTTATTTAAAGCATTAACTAGTTTCGTAGTTCCCATCATGGACCGGGTTTGGTATTCTGGATGGTTATAAATCTTTTCATCGATCTTCCCAAGCAATTTTAGAAAACGTTCACGGTTGTATATGTGAATACAACCCCGACCGCGCACAACCACAGCTTTGAGGTTCTTTGCCCCCATCACCGTCCCCATTCCCGTACGGGCTGCAGGCCGCACCAGGTTGACAAAGATTCCGGCAAAGGTTACACCGTTCTCTGCAGCCGGCCCAATACAGGCTATCTGCAAGCGGTTATCTGCCAACTCCTCGCGCAATGCGTTATCTGTCTCCCACACATCTTTACCCCAAAGATGATTTGCCGGCCGAATCTCAACCCTGTC
>SKPU01000206.1 GCA_007119335.1 Syntrophomonadaceae bacterium | reverse complement strand
TTCAGCTTGCTGTTTGCGTTTTTTACCTTCAAAGGTAAAAGGCTTGGTAACCACACCAACAGTCAGGGCTCCAAGTTTTTGAGCAATTTCAGCGATTACCGTTACCGCGCCGGTGCCGGTACCGCCACCCATGCCGGCAGTTATAAAGACCATATCCGCGCCTTTAAGCATCGCTTCGATGTCATCTGTGCTCTCTTCAGCAGCTTTGTGGCCTATTTCCGGGTTTGCTCCGGCACCAAGTCCTTTAGTCAACTGCTCACCAATCTGCAGTTTTATTCCTGCATTAGCCAGGTAAAGAGCCTGGGCATCCGTATTAACTGCACAAAAGTCAATGCCCTGTAAACCGGCTGCAATCATCCGGTTAACCGCATTACTTCCTCCTCCGCCTACTCCAACTACTTTTATTGATGCAAACTGTTCCATTTCAATATCTAATTCAATCATCAAAAGCACCTCCTAAAAATGATATGCTCTTTTAATCTACAATATCTGCCAACCAGTCTTTAATACGCTGCCAAAGACTGGGGCCGCGCTTCCTGGTCGGTTTGCCCCGTTCCTGAATATGCATTCTTGGCTGGTAGCGCTGCACGTAATAGAGCAGTCCCGCTACTGTCGAGTATGCCGGGTTTTGAATCCCCGCCACATCAAAGTCAGCCAACCTGACCTGGTCACTTTCCATTGAGAGACGGGCAACTTCAACAATACCTTTCATAGAGGAAACTCCACCGCGTAAAACAACCCCGGCTGGAGGCAAGTAGGACCAACCCATTTTACTCATTTCTTCTTTTGCAATTTGAAAAATCTCCTGTATCCTCGGCTCGATATAACTAGTGAGCTCTCTTTCCGACACCAGCCTGAGCTCATTGCTGCCTAAATTCTGTATTTCAATTTTTGGTTCACTTTCAGCTAAAGAAAGCAGGGCTGAACCATAATTGATTTTTAACTCTTCTGCTTTAAAATAATTGATTCTCAAACCGGCTGCCAAATCGGTAGTAATGTGGTCGCCACCAACCGGCACAACCGCCAGTTTCTGCAGTTTTCCATGCTGGAATAAAGATATCTCGGTTGTTCCGCCGCCAATATCAAGCAGAAAAGCGCCCAGATCTCTTTCATCAGGAGAAAGGGATATTTCAGAATTGGCCATGGCTTGCAGCACAAGCCCATTGATTGTAACTCCCGCTCGATTAATACAACGCAGCAGATTATGCAGAGAAGTAATCAAGCTGGTCACAACCTGGGCATCGACTTCCAGCCTGACACCCAGCATGCCAACCGGATCCCGGATCCCATCAAACCCGTCCACAATGAACTCGCGGGGTATTATATCCACAATCTCGCGATCCATGGGCAGGGCAACAACCCGTGCAGCCTGCATTACTCTTTCCAGGTCATCTTCACGGATCTCCCTGTCGTCCGAAGTTACAGCCACTACACCCCGATTATTGATCAGTTCGATGTTTAAACCCTTTAGGCCGACATAAGCAGATTCGATCTTAAAACCTGCCATTCGCTCTGCTTCCTCAACTGCGCTGACAATTGATTCGACTGTTTTTTCCAGATCAACAATTACACCCTTACGCACACCCTCGGAAGGACTTAAACCCAAACCGATCATGTTAATTGTGCCATCGGGACGGGGTTCGCCGAGCCCAACCCTTACCTCAGCTGTTCCTACATCAATACCAACTATAAAGCTTCTTTTTGTCACTGTAATCCCCCTTACCCTTGCCAGCATGGTGCAATTACTACCAGAATGGTCCAAATACTACTAAAGATTTCAACACATTTCAACTATCTCCTTTTTTTTTATGGATCCACCCCCTTTTTCTCAATTACTTTGGCGCTGGAAACAACTAACCGATTTCCACAACGTACATCAAGGCGGGTGTTTTCATCCGGATCAATGTAAGGAATACTTTTAGCAATAAGTTTTAGTTTATACTCCATATCTTCACCTTCACCAAACCAGATTTCCAGCTCATTTGTTGTATGAGCGATCAGGTTGTAGCTTCCCGATAAATCTATTTTATCTATTTCTAAACGAGTTTCCCCGGGCCAGGCTGAAAAGAAACTTTTTAAAGCTGCTTCCCTCGCTGAACAGGCCAAAGGATCACCCGGTATAACCAGGCTGCCGTCCACACCGGATATTAGGGGATGTTTTGCTGTCGCTTCTTCGGTATAGGCGAAAGGCACGGCATTCTGATCAATAGCCCAAAAACCATCTGCAGTCATTACATAGCCGACCTTTTCACGTTCATCGAGTGAAATAACAATTTTATCGGGCAGGTTGCGTTTTACCGTAACATTTTTCGCCCGGGGCAGCTCTTTTACGATCTTCTCTGCAATTCCCTGCTCGCTTAGCAGGAATATGCTCCTGCCCTTCTCGATTTCTGCGGCAGCAAGAATTTCGCCGGTGTTCAATTTATCAGCGCCTATAACTTCAACCTCGCTGATCCGGAAAAAAACTTCTCCCTCTTTTAGCAGGAACAGAACAATCAAACCAATGATCAGTTTAGACAAAAACCGAACCGCCTTTTTCCAGGCAGGCCGATCGCTGCTATTCTTCACCAGCTTCAAATGTTCTCTTTCCTTTTTCATAGACTAACTCTCCTCGCCGATAATTCTAACTTCCGGTTGGAGTTCAAGATTATAATTATCTTTTACCAGCTGCCTGACTGCTCTAATTAAATTTAATATATCAGCAGCAGTTGCATGACCGGTATTAACAATGAAATTAGCGTGTTCTTTAGAAACTGCAGCTCCGCCTATTTGCATTCCCTTCCCACCGGCTTCTTCAATAATGCGGCCTGCAGGTTGATCAGGCAGGTTGCGAAACACACTACCTGCACTGGGCAGGGCGGGATGACGGCTGCGCCGTTCTTCTGAAAAATGCTCCATGGTCTCGAACGATTTAGCAGGTTCTCCTTTTTTCATTTCCAGAACAGCTTCAACCAAAACACCCCTGCCGATCAGGTTACTGGTTCGATAGCCGAAAGAAAGATCTTCCTGTGACAGCGTAATCAGCTCTCCACAAAAACCAACCAGTTTAACCGAATATACTCTTTCTCCGATATAGCTACCGAATGCCCCGGCATTCATTATCAAAGCGCCACCCAGGGAACCCGGGATCCCAATTGCAAACTCCAGCCCGCTCAGTCCTTTTTCCGCGGCACTCCTGGCCATGTAAGCCATGGGGGTGCCTGCACCTGCTGCGAGCGTGTCGTGTTCATGTTTAATATAGCTGAATGCTGCACCGATCTTGACAACCAGCCCCCTGATTCCTCCATCTAAAACAAGCAGGTTTGTCCTGTTGCCTAAGATATAAAGGGGCAGGTGATATTTATCACTTAAGCGAACTATTTCCAACAATTCGTCAAGATCAGCGGGGCAAATGAAATAATCAGCTGGTCCGCCAACCTGCCAGGAGGTATGTTTAGCCATCGGTTCATCTTTTTTGATATCGCCTTTTAGTTTTGAACCCAGTTCCTGCTCGATATTCATGAGGCTACCTCCTTTAAACATTGATAAAGCTTTTCAGCGGCGTCAGGCATACCCATTGCTTTGCTCTTCCCGCTCATTTCCCTGAGCTGCTCAGGATTACTAAACAACCGGTTTATATTTTCCTGCAGGAGATAATGCGTTAAGTTTTTTTCCTCGATTAAAATAGCTGCACCGGCATCTGAAAGCAGGCGGGCATTATAATACTGGTGATTATTAACCACATTCGGAGAAGGAACCAGTAAAGCCGGAACACCCAGAGCGGTAAGTTCGGCCAGGGTAGTCGCTCCACTCCTTGTCACAGTCAGATCAGCTGCAGCCAAAGCTTCAGGCATCTTTTCAAGGTAAGAATAAAGCCTGACCTGTTTGGGAAGATCCCCGAGCTCAGTGATAACAGTTTCATAATATATTTCACCAGTCACATAAATCAGGTTTACGCCTTCCGGAAGTAGTTTTTCTTTCAGATATGCTGTAATTACCTGGTTCAGTTTTAAGGCTCCCCGGCTGCCACCATAGATTAAAATATTTTTTTGACCGGGATCAAGGCCGAAATATCGACAACCTTCTTCCCGGCTCAAAACACTAACTTCACTGGCCCTTGGATTGCCTGTAAAAATCACTTTGCTGAAAAGCGGCATTCTTTTAGCCGTTTCTGCAAAAGAAAGACAGACTTTGCTAACAAAAGGCGCAAGATAACGATTAGACATTCCAGGCAGAGCATTTTGTTCGTGAATAACTACCGGCAGCCTTTTTAATACAGCTGATAAAACCAGCGGAGCAGCGACATAACCTCCGGTACCCAGAACAACATTGGGCCGGTAATCACCAAGCAGTTTCAGGGAGCGTTTCAACCCTCCAAAAAAATCTTTTAGTATAGTTCCAAGCTGCTTAAAACTGCGCTGAAACCCCCGGGCCGGTATTGTAACCAGGGTAAACCCGGCGGAAGGAACAATTTTGCTTTCCAGACCGGCTGCACTTCCGACAAAAATTATTTCTGTACTGCTGTCTTTAGCCTGAGCGTACCGCGCCAGGGCTAAAGCAGGATAAATATGGCCGCCTGTTCCTCCTCCACCGATTAATATTCTCATAATTTAAGCTGCTCCTTTAAGGCTTTTTGCATCCTGACCATGTTTTGAAATGTTGAGCAATACGCCAATTCCAAGCAAAGTAAAAACTATCGAACTGCCGCCGGCGCTAATCAGGGGTAAGTTAATCCCGGTCACAGGTATTGAACCGGTTACCACCGCTACATTAATAATAACCTGGGCAGCAATCATAAAAGTAATTCCGGCTGCCAGTAAACTGCTAAAAAGGTCAGGCGCTCTAAGCGCAACCTGCAAACCCCGCCAGACTAAGACCATGTAAAGCATCAAAACTGTTACTGCTCCGATAAAACCTAACTCTTCGCCTATAACAGCAAAGATAAAATCATTCTGAGATTCTGGCAGGTAAAATAGTTTCTGTTTACTTCGGCCCAGGCCCATTCCGAAAATATGACCGGGGCCAAGCGCATATAAGGACTGGATAATCTGGTATCCTGCCTCCGTTGGTTCAGCCCAGGGATCAAATAATGTAAACAACCGCTGCATTCGATAATCTTCCTTTATCGTAAAATAAGCCACGGGCGGCAGAACTAAAAGAAACAAGCCGACCAACTGTGATAAAGGCATGCCGGCAAAAACAATAACCAGGCCACAACCAACTATAACCACCAGCGCTGTCCCCATGTCAGGCTGATATAGAATCATCAAAAATGTTATTGCGCTCATCACTATAGGAACCAGAGCACCGGTCCAGAAATTGTGCAGATTTAACCTGCGACTGCTCATATAGGCTGCAGTAAAAATAATAATTGCAAACTTGCTAAATTCAGATGGCTGAATGACGACAGGACCCAGGTTCAGCCAGCGGCGGGCTTCAGTGCCCAGATCAGTTCCATAATTGCTGAAGATTAATGCTAAAAAAACAAAGTTAAGCACAAGAATTATTAATGAATAACGTTTCAGGTTTTTGTAGTGAAAATGCGAAAAGAAAAACAGGGCGGCTAACCCTATGGCCACCCAGAGCGCCTGGCGTTTCAATACCTGATAGGGATCACCGCTGCTTTCCTGGGCAGTGACAAAACTGGCGCTAAAGACCATGACCAGGCCGATAGCCAAAAGCAAGACGGTCACTAAAAGAAGAACATGATCGTATTTATAAGCTCTATTTTGCTGAGTCATTACCATGTCCTCCTTTACTTTTCGTTTTGCCTCCTAGATTTTGAACAAGCTTTTTAAAAAGTTTACCTCTTGCTTCATAATCGGGAAACATGTCCCAGCTTGCACAGGCTGGCGACAGAAGAACTATTTCACCGACTTCAGCTTCACTGTGAGCAAGTTGCACCGCTTCTTCCAAATCAGCTACCTGCCGGTAATTCGAAAACCCTGCTTCTTCCACGGCCCGGGCAATCTGATTTTTTGTTTCTCCATACAAGATGAGATAACGGACTTGATCCGCTATAACAGAAGCCAGGCTGCTGAAATCACTGCCTTTATCTTTCCCTCCGGCAATTAGAATTTTGCTGTAACCCGGGAAAGATTGCAGCGCTTTAATCGACGCCCCGGGATTTGTTCCTTTCGAATCATTAATATAAGAAACCCCTCCGGGAGCAGAAACATTTTCCAGGCGGTGTTCAATAGCTTGAAAGCTGCTCAGCACATCACCAATAGACTTTGCATCGGCTCCGGCTGCCCATGCTGCCGCTGCGGCGGCAAGAGCGTTTTCAAGGTTGTGATCGCCGGGCAGCGCAACTTCGCTCCGGGGGCAGATTCTAAGCGGAGGAGAACCAGGATTAAAAATAGTAACCCAGTCCTTATCGAGTCCAACCCCCACGGACACCTCCGAACGATCAAACCAGATTACCTGGCCACTGGTCTCGTTTTTAAGTGCAAACAGGGCTGAATCTCCCGCATTAAGCACAGCGTAATCACTTGCAGTTTGATTTTCAAATATACGGGCCTTGGCCGCAAAATATTGTTCAATAGTACCGTGATAATCCATGTGGTCTTCGGCAAAGTTCAAGAAGACTGCCACAGCTGGACGAAAACGGCTGATATTTTCAAGTTGAAAACTACTCAACTCAGCAACGATATAACCTTGTGAACTAATATTGCTGACCTGCCCGGACAGAGGATTTCCTATATTCCCGGCAGAAACAACCGGATCAAAACGGGCTTCTTTGAGCATCGCTGTTATTAAAGCCGTTGTGGTCGTTTTCCCGTTTGTACCAGTAACCCCAATTATCGGTGCCCTGGCAAAGGCATAAGCCAATTCAACTTCCGAAAAAACCGGTATATCCATTGATTGCGCCCGCTTAAATATCTCCAAAGAAGGCGGAACACCGGGACTTTTTATGATCATCGATAAAGATGAAGTTACTAACTCAGGCGGTGTTCCACCGGTTACAACACTGACAGTCGGATAACGGTTCATTTTGGCCAGTGCAGAGGCGAGATCGTGATCTTGTTTTTGGTCCGCTATAGTGATTCGAGACGCACCCATTCCAGACAGCAATTCTGCGGCAGCCATCCCGCTGCGGGCCATGCCGACTATCAAAACCTCTTTGCCTTTGATCAAATCGATCAAAACAGCCCCTCCTAACGAATTAACGGCTGTAAGAGAGTACCCCCGCTACAGCAAATATTAATGCTGCTCCCCAAAAGGTAGCAACAACCTGCCATTCTGACCACCCTTTCATCTCAAAATGATGATGGAGCGGACTCATGAGCAGGATCCGCCGACCGGTTAAACGAAAAATTATCACCTGCAAAATAACTGACAATGCTTCTATAACAAAAACTCCGCCGATAATCAGTAAAAATAGTTCTGCCGTGGTCATTACAGCCACCGCGGCAAAGGCTCCGCCCAGGGCCAGCGATCCGACATCACCCATAAACAAGCTGGCCGGATAGCGGTTAAAAACCAGGAACCCCAGGCATCCACCGGTCATCGACGCGCAGAAAATGGCAACCTCGTGCAAACCAGCCTGTTGAGCTATAAACATAAATGCTATCATACCAATAGCTGATACTCCTGCTGCCAGGCCATCAAGGCCGTCTGTTAAATTAACGCTGTTGCTTGATGCTGAAATGATCAAAAATATGAAGATCGGGTGAAAAAACCCGAAATCAATTGTGAAGTTAAAATAAGGAACCAGCATTTCCGTAGAATAAAGTCCAAAATGACG
>SKPU01000174.1 GCA_007119335.1 Syntrophomonadaceae bacterium | reverse complement strand
AACGGGTTTCTTCAAACAGTTCAGCTAACATTTCTTCGAATTTTTCTTCCATTCGCCTGCGGTAATCATCTTTTGCTTCTTCCGCCCGGACCGTAGCTTGATCAACCTTTTCTTCCAGCTGTCCGCATCTTTCAAGGAGATCTCTGCCCAGGTTTTCGCCTTCAACCCGGCGTTGTTCGAGCAAATGAGTGACTGCTTCCTGCAGCGATGCATTTACTGACGGCCAAACCTGTTCTTCTGTCAGGGAAATCTGACTACTTTTAAAGAGTTCAGGCATCTCTAATAGGTGCTGCAGCTTGACTTCATCCGATATTTCCAGATGCCGGCAAAGTACCTGCAGGGCTTGATAATAGTCTTCAGCAAGATCATAATTCACCTTTACCTGGCGCAGTCCGGCAGGAACTTCATCGAGGGACAGGTTTACTTCAACGCGACCTCTTTTAATTGATTCCTGAAGCACCCGGCGAATCCGATCTTCTAAAGGATATAACTCTCGCGGCAGCCGCAGCGAAAAATCTGCGTAGCGGTGATTGACCGAGCGCAGCTCGACAGATAAAGTAAAACCCTCTTGTGAACTGCTCCCGCGACCGTACCCGGTCATGCTGCTAATCATAGATCTTCCTCATCATCATCTGGTAGTTGTTTGCTGGATTTATCTTAACATCAAATGCTGGTAATCTCAAGGAATAATTATTCTCGTATCTTCGGTATAAAGCTGGGTTTTGTTTGCCATGTCAGCCCAGAAGAATTATACTGTACGCTGGGAGTGAAAGCAACAATGTCTTTTGATACTTTGATTATGAAAGCTGTCACAGATGAACTGCAGGAAAAATTAACAGGTTCACCGGTACAGCGTGTGTATGAAGGCAATCCGGGAGAAATAATTCTGCACCTTTATTCACAGGGCAGGCAACCGGGGCTTTTGTTTTCGGTTGATTCAAGGTACGCGCGCATCCACTTAACAGAACAGCGCCGGCGGGGCAAAGAAAAGCCCTCTCCTTTCTGTATGCTCCTGCGTAAATACCTGGTCGGGGGCCGGGCAATTTCATTTTCCAACCCTCCCCTGGAAAGAATCCTGGAGATAGAATTCGAACCTCCTTATGGCATACCCCCGGTAAAACTGGTTGCAGAAATAATGAGCCGCCGCAGTAACCTGATCTTAGTTGATGATAAAGGCGTTATCCTGGGAGCTGCAAAAACTGTATCTTGGGAGAAAAACCCGATGCGGGCTATTGCTGCCGGTGAAATCTACCGCCCGGTTCCTCCGCAGGAAAAATTAAATCCGCTGGAAATGGATCGGGAAGAGTTTGTTAATAATTTCCATAGTCTGAACCGTAACGAAAAGAGTCCGGAAAAAGCCCTTTTCGGAATCGTTTCAGGCCTCAGTCCACTAACAGCAAGAGAGCTAATTCACCGCAGCGGTTGGTTTGAGCACTGCGAGGAAAATAAAGGATTAAGTAGGTTGTATGAGGAAATTAAAAAGCTTTTTCTTGATCTTGAAACCGGCAATTTTCAGCCCGTATTACTGCCCCGGCAGAAAATATATGCTGCAATACCGCTCACCCATTTAGGGCAGGAAGAACAAATAGAATATAACGAAGTTAATGAACTGCTTGACCATTACTATGGTGAGTTGATCAGGGAAGACCGGGAAAAACAACTTAAAGAACAGCTGAGCCATGCAGTGGAGAAACGCCTGGCCAGCCTCTATAACAAAAAGAAACGGCAGGAAAAAGAACTAAATGCAGCAGCCAATGCGCCGCAGCACCGCCTCTATGGCGAACTGCTTTTGGCTTATGGACACCAGGTCCCCAAAGGAGCTGAAAATGTAGTCCTCCCTGATTTTAATAATCCGGAACATAATGTAGTAGTCCCGCTAAATCCTTCCAAATCAGCAAGCGATAATGCACAGCACCATTTTAATCGTTACCAAAAGGCAAAAAAGGGACAGCAAAAGATCCGCAGACAGCTTAATAAAACCAGGGCCGAAATTGAGTACTGCCAAAGCTTGCTTTATGCTATAGAGAATAATGATCAAACCTCTTTAGAGGAAATAAGGCAGGAACTGATCGAAGCCGGTTATCTGCGCGAAAAACAAAAAGGTCAGCGCAAGAGCGATGCTGCGCCGCAGCCACTTAAATTTAAATCTTCGGCAGGGCACACCATCTTAGTCGGACGCAACAACCGTCAGAACGATTATATAACTTTTAAACTTGCTGCCCGCCGCGACACCTGGTTTCATGTTCGCGAAATTCCCGGGGGCCATGTGGTGCTAAAAGAGGCCCCTTATCCACCACCGGAAGAAGATATTGAGGAAGCAGCCTTTTTGGCTGCCTATTTCAGCCGGGGCCGGGAAAGCGGAGCAGTGGCCGTCGATTACACAGAAATCCGCCATGTGCGTCGCAGGCCGGGCGGCAAACCGGGTTTTGTCTTCTACGAAAATTTTAAAACAATAACAGCTAACCCCCAGGACAAAGAGCTGCGCAAAAAATTCAAACTCTAATCTACCTGACACAGACGGTAAGGTAGCGAAATCGCTTCAACTGGAATAACCGAACCCGCCCCTGATATTGCGGAGTCCTTTTTTGAAGTCATCGGGCAGAGGAGTGGTCAGTTCCATAACTTCTCTACTGCGGGGATGAATAAAGATTATCCGACGGGCATGAAGAGCATGGGGCTTAGCCAGCTCAGGCGGTAAATCGCTCCATCCGCCCTTAGCATAGGTTTGGTCACCAACAACCGGATAACCGATGTGGGCCATATGGACCCTGATCTGATGGGTCCGGCCGGTTTCAAGGTTAAGCTGCAGCAAGCTATACCGGTCGAAATATTTTAAGACCCGGTACCGCGTAACCGCTTCTCTTCCTTCCGGCATGACGCTCATTTTTTTGCGGTTCCGTGGATGGCGGCCGATAGGCGCTTCAATCCGCGCAGATTTCGGTTTAACTCTGCCGCTGACCAGGGCGATGTATTCCCGGCTGAGCTGCCTTGCGGTCAGCTGATCAGATAATTCCCGGTGAGCGGTATCGTTTTTTGCCACAATCAGCAACCCCGAGGTATCTTTATCGAGCCGGTGGACAATCCCCGGGCGGGTTACTCCACCAATACCGGAAAGATCATCACAGTGGTAAAGCAGGGCATTGACCAGGGTTCCTCCGACATGGCCTGGTGCAGGGTGAACAACCATTCCCCGGGGTTTGTTGACAACCAGCAAATCTTGATCCTCATAAACTATATCAAGGGCAATATCTTCCGCTTTAACCGGCGCCTCTTCCGGGGAAGGAATATTTATGCTGACTCGATCCCCAAAAAGAAGACGATAGTTTTTATCTGTACAGGGTTTATCGTTGATCCGGACCTGCCCGGATTCAACTAGTTTTTGAACCTGGTTCCTTGAAAGATCAGTCCCCTCCTCCCTGAGGTATAGGTCCAAACGCCGGCCTTCACAGTCAGCCCGGACCTCAAATTCCTGATAACTTCCTGCTGCAGGCAGATCAAGTGTATCAAAATCCGGATCCGGCTCTAGAGGGTCAGCAGAATCACAAGGCCTGCCGAAATAATCGGAGGCTTTTGAACCGCTGGATTGACGAGAGTTGTAATCGCGATTCATTTTTTCGCACCCTTTTTTGAACCGGGAGATCGAGAAATCCGGCGCTGTGATCTGCTTATAATGATTATGGTAATTACAGACAGCAGGGTTAAAACCAGGCTGAAAATCTGGGCAAAGGTCAGGCCTAAAAAGACTGGTGCTTCAAAGCGAAAAAATTCAGTGGTGAAACGCAATATACCGTAGAGGGCAAAAAGAGCAATAGTGATAAAACCAACAAAGGGTCTTCTTGAACGAAGCACTTTAAGAATAATAAAGATTGCTATTGCTCCCAGAGCCGCATAAAGTTGGACGGGATGGCGTAACACATCATCAGCCATGCTGATTGGTAAGGCCCAGGGCAGATCACTGGGCTGTCCGTAACAGCAGCCATTGAGAAAACAGCCAACTCTGCCAAAAGCATAACCGAGGGCCAGGTAAGGAGCCAAAAGATCAGTAATTCTTAAGAAGCCTATTTTGCGCCAGCTACTCCAAAGGTAGAGAACAAAAGTCCCCAAAAATAGACCTCCAAAGAACGAGAGACCGGCAAACTGGGCAAATATAATCTCCATCGGGTTGGCGCTAAAATAGCTCCAATTTAACATAACATATTGGAGCCGTGCCCCGATAATCCCGGCAAAGGCAGCAGCAATAACTGCCTCGAGGATATGATCGAAAATAAGGTCCTCTTTCGGAGCTTCCCGGTAAATAAAAATAACTGTTACAACAATTGCCAGGGCAATCATCATTCCGTATGAATAAATAGTTATATTTCCGATGCTAAACAACTCTGGATACAAAATTTCAGCTCCTCTCAGCGATTAAATCGATATCCCGCCAAAAAGCAATCAGGAAAAATACAATACCAATCACGATCGCCGCATCAGCCAGGTTAAAAACCGCCGGCCAGACACTAAAATCTAAAAAATCAATAACATAACCCTCCAGGACGCGATCAATAAGGTTGCCCAGGGCCCCGCCTAACTGAAGCGAAAGGCCAAGACGCAACCATCTATGATTTTCCGACAGCATGCGGTAATAATACAAGATCAACGCAGCGACAATTATAGTGACCCCCACAAAAAACGGAGTCTGATAAGGCAGCATCCCAAAAGCAGCACCTGGATTACGCAGATAAGTTATATAAAAAAAGTTGCTAA
Source organism: Syntrophomonadaceae bacterium (assembly GCA_007119335.1). Lineage (GTDB taxonomy): Bacteria > Bacillota > Dethiobacteria > DTU022 > DTU022 > B1SED10-74M. The sequence goes on along the minus strand of SKPU01000174.1, from coordinate 3,026 downwards.
TAACCGTTATGGATTGCCCAATTTCCATATAGTAAGAGACAACAAACTTGGTTAGTTGATCCAGAAACACAATTAAGCCGACAATTATTGCAAGTTGGCGCAAATAGTTCCCTCCGTCTCAGGGCATTTTAGGGGATCCCGTATAATTATTTTTTAATATTTCCGCTAAGGCAGCAATTTTTGTGTTCAGCATGTATCGCTGCGCAGTCTTACAAAGCAGGCACTTATAAATTGCATTGATCCAAGCCAGCGCTTAGCAGGTCCAGCATTATACATTTGTTCAGCGATTTAAATTCTACCACAGCACGAACCCTAATAGTAGGGTCAGTTATCTTCTTCTTTGTTCCTGCTTAAAGAAGAGAGGGTTTCTGCCCTTTTTATAATCTTGCTACCACTTCACTGCAGCGCGGGCAAAGCTCTTCTTCAGATGCAGTAAAAACCCAACAACGCGGGCATTTATGACCTCTTGATTTTTCAACCAGGATACTAACCGGTAAACGCTGCCCACTGATGGCCTCTTCAGGAGCCTGATCACGGCCCTGGATCAGTTTGGCTGAAGAAACAATAAAAAGGTTTGGTAGTTGTTCGGCATAGGTATTTAACTTATCGTAAGCTGAACCGTCAGCCCAGATTGTAACCGATCCTTCCAAGGAACTGCCGATTACTTTGTCCTGGCGGGCTTTTTCCAGGACCCAGGTGGTTTCTTCACGAACTTCAAGAAGGGTTTGCCAGCGACTGCCCAGCTCCTGATCGTCCCACTGGGTATTTGTTTCGGGCCAGTCCGCTAATTGCACGCTCTGTTTGCGTTCACCCGGCAGGTATTGCCACAGTTCTTCAGAAGTAAAGGTCAAGATAGGTGACATCATTGTAACCAGGTTTTCCAGAATGGTCATTAATGCAGTCTGGGCTGAACGACGCCCCGGATCATCAGGGGCAGAACAGTAAAGGCGGTCTTTAATGATATCGAGGTAAAAGTTACTCATGTCAACAACACAAAAATTATGGAGCGCATGATAAAACTGGTGATATTCATAACTTTCATAAGCTTTAGTGGCTCGCTCAATCAGTCCGTTCAGCCGGTATAAGGCCCAGCGGTCCAGCTCTTCCATCGATTGGTAATCGACAGCATGCAAATCAGGATTATAATCGTAACAGCCGGCAAGAAGGAAACGGGTCGTGTTGCGAATTTTACGGTATACTTCAATCAACTGCTTTAGAATATCATCAGAAAGATGAATGTCATGAGTGAAATCAGCCGATGTAACCCAAAGCCTGAGAATATCAGCGCCATACTGCTTAATTATTTTTTCCGGAGCAATCACGTTCCCCAGCGACTTAGACATCTTTTTCCCTTCTCCGTCAACGACCCAGCCATGGCTGAGTACCGCCTTATATGGTGGTTCACCCCTGGTGGCCACAGCTGTAAGCAGTGAAGAGTGAAACCAGCCGCGGTACTGGTCACTGCCTTCAAGGTAAAGATCTGAAGGCCAGCGCAATTCCGGACGGGTTTCTAAAACTGCATCATGACTGGAACCGGAATCAAACCAGACATCCATGGTATCAGTTTCTTTTCTGAACTGTTCATGGCCGCACTCCGAACAGCTGGCCTCTTTGGGAAGGATCTCGGATGCTTCCCGGGCAAACCAGGCATCCGACCCCTCTTTCGCAAACAGAGCACTGACTGCTTCGATAGTTTGCTGGTTAATTAGCGGCGTTTCACAGGAGGTGCAATAAAATATTGGGATCGGTACGCCCCACACTCTTTGGCGGGAAATACACCAGTCCTGCCTCTCTTTTATCATATTGAAAATCCGCTCTTCTCCCCAGGCTGGAGTCCACTTAACTCCACTAATTGCATCCAGCGCATCTTGCCGGAAACCATCTATCGAAGCAAACCACTGCTCTGTCGCTCTGTAAAGAACAGGCAGCTTACACCGCCAGCAGTTCGGGTATTGATGCTCAAGTTTAGTGGACTTAATTAGCACCCCCTGATCTCTCAAATCTTCGATGACCTGTTTGCCGCCTTTTTCGTAATGCATACCGGCATATTGACCGGCTTCTTCGGTAAATATCCCTCTGTCATCAAGGGGGCTTAAAACCGGAAGGTCATTAGCCTGGCCGATTACAAAGTCTTCATGGCCATGCCCGGGTGCAGTGTGCACACATCCGGTGCCCTGTTCAAGGGTCACATGGTCCCCGGTCAGGAGAATTGATTCGCGATCATAAAGGGGATGACGACAACGCAGCCCGGCTAGTTCATGACCTTTAAACCGTTTCAGGATCGGCCAGGGTTTTTCTGCCCCTGCCAAAGAGGAAACCTCTTCAAGTAATCCCTCGGCTAACAGGTACTTTTCTGTACCGGCATCAACCAGTACATAATCCAGTTCGGGATGTAATGCAATAGCCAGGTTGGCCGGGATAGTCCAGGCAGTAGTAGTCCAAATCAGGCAGTAACAATCCTCGGCCCCGTCCAAAAGGCCGCGATCATCAATGAATGGAAATTTGACGTAAATTGATTCGGAGACCTTATTGCCATACTCAATCTCCGCTTCGGCCAGGGCTGTTTCACAGCTTGCACACCAGTAAACCGGGCGCATACCTTTATAGAGATGACCTTTTTCAGCCATTGTTCCGAAGACTTTTACCTGGCGGCTTTCAAACTCGGGAGCAAGAGTCAGGTAAGGATTTTCCCAGTCTCCGCGGACGCCGAGACGTTTAAACTGGTTTCGCTGCAGATCGACGTACTCCAGAGCGTAATCGTGGCACATCCTCCGAAACTCCAGATCTGATATTTCTTTGCGGTCAATCTTTTTGGTTTTAATAATCTGGTGTTCGATAGGCAACCCGTGCGTATCCCAGCCGGGAACATATGGGACGTCGTAGCCCCGCATCGTTTTATACTTATTGATAATATCCTTAAGTACTTTGTTCAATGCTGTGCCCATATGGATATCTCCGTTAGCATAAGGGGGCCCGTCATGAAGTATATAGACAGGGGCTCCTTTACGGTTTTCCCGGGCCAGTTT
>SKPU01000005.1 GCA_007119335.1 Syntrophomonadaceae bacterium | reverse complement strand
CCTGGACGGATGCCCCTCCTCCTTTTCCTTCTTTGTCTGCCCTTGCTCCTTTTTCCCGGAAGGCTTCTTTCTCCATTTTCTCTATGCCGGGCAGCATTCCCAAAAGAGCAAGGTTATTATATTCGGGAAAGACGACCAGCTGTGCGCCCTGATCCGCTGCCTCTCTGACCAGGCGATGCATCTCATCGGCATACTGCAGCGGGTTTTTAAAAAGTTTAAGTTCAATCTGCAGAGCAGCAACCTTGATCTGGCGTCGGTCTGCCGGTTCAGGCTGCCTGGGACGGGGAAGGAAGGCGCTAAGATGCTTTGTTATCCGGGAAGGGCGGCAGGCCCATATCATATAGCGCTGAAACAGCTTTTCTTTCCAACCCATTATCGACAATCAATCAACTCCTCTGCGGCAAGAATCATTGGACTACCTGTTTCTACTACCCTGTAAGGCAGAGTAGACATGCGGGATTAGCATGCGGAGCAAGGGGTATTTCTTTTTGATGGATTGACGAGCTTGATTGTCGAGTTCTGCAGTAACAATAGGGCTTTCCGGGTAACCGCGGGCGATGTAGCCACTCTGGCCGGGGGTTATTTCACAGGGTCCAATAACAGCAGGAGATGCACCGAATTTCCTGCCGGCGATATTTGCGCTGAGCTGTGCTTCGACAGCCCAGCACTGGTTCTGCTGAACCTGGGCCCACATCCCTGCTGCCTGGGGCCAGCAGTTTAAACCGCTTTTAAAGGCGCCGCTGTGCAGCAAAAGGTCTGCTCCGCGCAGAGCGAAGATGCGGCCTACCTCCGGGTGCCGGGCATCATTGCCGACTACCAGGCCAACCTGCAGGTCTCCTGCAGTAAAGATATTGAGTTCTTCACCCCTGCTAAAACCCAGTTCCCGCTCGTCATGGGTCAGGTGAGTTTGCCTTTGGCGGCAGCATAATTCCCCATCCGGATTAAAACAGTAAGCCGTTTGATAGAAAAAATCTGCAAGCTTGCCATCGTTTTTTCCGATCGGCTTTTCCACAGTGGTGCCGCAAACCAGATAGATGCCGAATTCAGCAGCCAGGGAGCTATGCAGGTTTAAAAACAGGTTATGCCAGTCCTCGTTTTGGGCCAAATATCCGCGCAGAGTGCTATCAAAATCATTATAATAAGTGATAGCACCGGTTTCCAGGCCGAGAAGTAAAGAGCTGTAAGCCGGCAAAACAACAAGATCATTACCGCTGGCTTTTAACAAATAATCGAGATCTGCTTGATATTGATCTATGCTTTTTAACTTAATTCCAGCCAGCGTAAGAGCAGCAACTCTCATAAAAAAGCCTCCAAAATATCCGGAACTTTATTTAATCAATTTGACCAGGGCTCCTGCCATATCACTGGTTCCAACAGCGCCACCGAGATCGGGGGTAACATTTTTGCCTTCCTTAATTAAGGCTGCCAGGGCACTCTCAATGCGCCGGGCGGCTTCATTTTCACCGAGGTAGCCAAGCATTAATACTGCAGCCATGATCATCGCCGAGGGGTTGGCCCGGTTCTGACCGGCATGTTTGGGAGCGCTGCCGTGGACCGGTTCGAACAGGGCGGCATGATCGCCGATATTAGCACCCGGAACTAGGCCAAGGCCTCCGACCAATCCCGCACAGAGATCGGACAAGATATCACCATAAAGGTTCGGCATAACCATGACATCATAATCCCATGGTTTTTGAACCAGCTGCATGGCCATGTTATCAACGATACGATCTTCAAACTCAATCTGGGGATACTGTTCAGCTACATTGCGCGCTGCCTCCAAAAAAAGGCCATCCGATAATTTAAGGATATTTGCTTTATGCACAGCTGTTACCTTTTTCCGGCCGGCATCAATGGCATATTTAAAAGCAAAGTGCACGATACGCTCTGAGGCTTTGCGAGTAATAATTTTAATGCTTTCTGCTGCATCTTCACCGACCATATGCTCAACACCGGAATAGAGATCTTCTGTGTTTTCCCGGACCACAACCAGGTCAATCCCGTCATATCGTGAGATAATCCCGGGGAAGGTTTTAGAGGGCCGCAGGTTCACATATAAATCGAGTTCCATACGTAGAGCGACGTTAATACTGCGGAAACCCGAACCGAGTGGGGTGGTCAGCGGAGCCTTCAGACCGACTCCTGTTTTTTTAAGTGAGGTAATAACATCTTCAGGTAATGGTGTTCCAAATTTTTCGAGCGCCCCCTCACCGGCCCTTACTTCCTCCCATTTGATTTTAACCCCGGTTGCTTTAATTACCTCTAACGTCGCTGCTGTAATTTCCGGGCCTATGCCATCTCCATTAATTAGGGTTACTGTGTGCATATATATCCTCCTTCATGTTCATTATTTAGCGTTTAAAAGATTCCCAGAACCGATCCACCTGGCGGGCAGTCTCAGGCAGCTTGCCCCTGTTATCAATTATAACATCGGCATCCTTTTTTTTCTCCTCTAAAGGCTTTTGAGCTTTCAGACGGGTTTCCGCCTCTACCCGGCTGATCCCGTCTCTTTTCTGCAGACGCATAATTTGAGTTTCCCGAGGCACATAAACCAGGATGATCATATCAACCATCTTTTGCATGCCGGCTTCCACTAAGAGGGGAATGTCGTAAACAAGCACGGCTTCGGGATCTTTTTCTTTAATCTCCTCCGAAAGCTTGGTAAAACGTTTTCCAACCCAGGGATGGACTATATTATTGAGTTGTTCAAGTTTCTGCTTGTCATTAAAAACCAGGTTACCAAGTTTGGCCCGGTCAATGCTTCGGTCGGGCAGCAGGATTGATTGACCCAGCCAATTTACAATTTCCTGCCAGGCCGGTTGACCGGGTTCAACGGCTTCTCGGGCCAGTTGATCCGCATCAAGCAGGTAAGCGCCTTTTTTTTGAAGCATTTTTGCAACGGTGCTTTTGCCGGAAGCGATCCCTCCTGTTAAACCGATAATGCGCATCGCTTCAATTACACCCCTCTTCCCCGGCTTGCTCAGCCTGGCAGCGGGGACAGTAATAGGTACCCCGTCCGGCAGCTGTTATTTTTTTGATAGTTGCACCACAGCTGCAGGGCTCATCTTTACGTCCGTAAACGGCAAGCCTGGACTGAAAATCACCGAGCGCGCCGCTCGAGTTGCGATAATCGCGAAATGTTGTCCCCCCATGTTCGATTCCGTCAGCTAATACGTCTTGAATAGATCGGTATAGTTGTTCGGCATCTGCAGGGCTCAGAGTTTCAGCCTGCCGGCGGGGATGGATTCCACAGCGAAAAAGGCACTCGTCGGTATAGATATTGCCCATCCCGGCCGCAAAACCCTGGTCAAGCAGCAGAGCTTTAAGCTGGCTGCGTTTTCTTTTTTGCAGTAACTCTATAAATTCTTCGCAGCACAAATCGTTTAATAGGTCGGGCCCGACATTTTTCAAAACTATCGTCTGCAGTTGTTCCTCATTTTCGACCAGCCAAACCCGTCCAAATCGGCGCATGTCAGAAAAATGCAGTGCAGAACCGTCGGTAAAAGGCATGGCCAGACGCAGGAAACGTTGGTCTGCCGGGAAAGTTTCGTTTGCTTTTACAGATTTTTCTGCCGCTGCTTCATGATTGGCACTCTTTTCTTTGTAGAGCAGGTTGCCGGTCATGCGCAGGTGGACTGCCAGGATCCCATCATTAAGATCTATCAATAAATACTTACCTTTACGCCTGGCATTTTTAGCGGTGCGTCCAGGCAAAGAGGTGGTAAATTCGTCAGAAGAAGGGTGATCAACAGTGGAAGGCATATACAAAACTGGGACCTCAAAAGTTTTGTTTTTGATCAATGGCCCTATTTCACGGCGGATTACTTCCACTTCGGGTAATTCAGGCATTAGTACCCCTTTTCTTATAGCTGCTTCAGCTCTTCCCAGCTGTAACCCCATTTCAGGTCAACCTGCAAAGGAACGCTTAAATTAAAAGCCTGTTCCATTTCACGCTGGACCATCGGGGCAAAGAAGCTTAGCTCGGATTCCTCAATTTCAAAGAGTAGTTCGTCGTGAATCTGCAGCAGCATTGTTGCGTTAAAACCGCCTTCTGCAATAATGTTATCGATCCTCAACATAGCCAGTTTTATTATATCAGCTGCAGAACCCTGGATCGGAGTGTTTAAAGCCATTCGCTCTGCAAAACTGCGGGTATTATGGTTAGAGGAATAAATCTCAGGTAAATAGCGCCGCCGCTTTAACATAGTGGTTACATATCCTTGTTCACGGGCCTGGCCGATTATTTTATCCATATATTCTTTTACTCCCCGGTAACGTTCAAAGTAGCTATCGATATACGCTTTAGCTTCCGCACGGGGAATGTTTAGGTTCTGGGCCAGCCCGTAATCGCTGGAACCGTAAATAATACCAAAGTTAACCGCTTTCGCTTTCTCGCGCATAATCGGGGTTACTTCCTCTAAGGTGATATCGTTAACTTCTGCTGCAGTACGGCTGTGAATATCCTGTCCGGTTGCAAATGCTTCAATAAGTATTGGGTCCTGGGATAGATCGGCTAAGATACGCAGCTCAACCTGGGAATAGTCGGCAGCAAAAAGTATTTTATCTTTTTCCGAGGGAACAAATGCCCGGCGGATACGCCGTCCTTCTTCAAGTCGGATCGGGATATTTTGCAGGTTTGGATCGCTGCTGCTCAACCGTCCGGTTGCAGTGGCGGTCTGGTTTAAATTTGTGTAGAGCTTTCTTTCGTCTGGATCGACGAGGTCGATTAAACCGGAAAGATAAGTTCCTTCCAGTTTAGCCAGTTGGCGATAGTGAAGGAGTAACGCTGCTATTTCGTGCTGATAAGACAACTCTTCGAGCACTTTTGCATCGGTTGAGCGTCCGGTCTTGGTTTTTCGTAATTCAGGAAGTTGGAGTTTATCAAAAAGAATCCTGGACAACTGCTGGGGGGAGTTTATATTAAATTCCTCGCCAGCTTTGATATAAATCTTACCTTCAAGCTCCTTAAGGCGGTTACAAATTTCTGCGGAAAGATCGCGCAGGTAATCTAAATCGATAGCAATCCCCTGCCGTTCCATCCGGGTTAATACACCGGCCAGGGGCAATTCAAGTTCGTAAAGTAATAATTCAAGTTCCTGCTCCTTCAACTCCTGCTGCAGTGCTTCCATGAGAGGAAACAATTGCCCGGCCTGTCCGGCCATCTGCGGTCCGCGCCGGTCAAAATCCGGATCCGCTTTCTTTCGATCTCCCAAGTGCTCAGTTTCCAGGCTCAGGTACCACTGCAGCAAGTTAGGCAGGTCATAACCTCCGCGGGCCGGATCAGTAAGGTAAGCGGCTAATTGGGTGTCAAAAGCAAAACCGGGTGAGGGTAGATTATGCTCGGAAAACAGGTGAATCCACTGCTTGACATTATGGACAAGGAGATTTATATCCCGCTCACCGGCAGCGGACAAAGCTTTCCAAATTTCTACTTCTTGCTTGCTAAAAGCCGCCGGGCTCAGGTAATAGCATTTTTCCTGATCAATAGCCAGGGCCAGGGCAAAAACCGGCTGTCTCCAGTATGGGCGCCCGCTTTCGTGTTCAAGCAGCAGGGCCAGGGTATCACTTGCACCGAGTTCATCAAGAACTTTTCTTAGTTGATCGGGGCTTTCAAGCAGCTTACCATCACTTATTTGTTCTACCGGCCCGGACAGCCCGCTTTCACCACTACCGGCTAATTTAGCTTTAATTTTATTAATCAGGCCTTTAAATTCAAGCTCATATAACAAGGGCAGTAATTGATCGTAGTCCGGATCGCGGTAGCGGCACTGTTCCCAATCAAGATCAAGGGGCACATCGCGGCGCAGAGCAACCAGTTCACGGCCGGTAATAAGCTGTTCGCGGTATTGATGCATATTAGCAGCTGTTTTCTTTGTGAGCTGATCGATATTATCGTAAATTCCTTCCAACGTATGATATGTTTCAATCAGCTGACGCGCTGTTTTCTCGCCAATCCCGGGAACGCCCGGTATATTATCAGAAGCATCGCCTTTCAGCGCTTTATAATCGATGATCTGCTCGGGTTCCAGTCCGTATTCTTCCTTTAAGCGGGAACGATCATAGCGCTCCATGCGGCTGATCCCCTTTCTGGTCATCATAACGGTGGCCTGATCACCGATAATCTGGAGCAAATCGGCATCGCCGGTAACTATGGTCACCTGATGATCTCTTTTTGTAAAGAGATCGGTTATGGTGCCAATTACATCATCAGCTTCAAAATCATCAACTTCAAAAACAGGAATGCTCATCGCGTTAAGAACCTGGCGGCTCCGCAAAAACTGCTCGCTTAACTCAGGTGGAGCTTTTTCACGCTGCGCCTTGTAAGAGTCGTCAATGCGGGATCGAAAGGTGGGCTTTGGCGGATCAAACGCTACAGCCACGTAATCAGGTTTTTCTTCTTCAAGAAGCTTAAAAAGCATGTTAGTAAAACCGTAAACCGCGTTGGTGTGTTCACCACGACGATTTTGAAGCAGGGGAAGTGCATAGAACGCCCGGTAAAGCAAACTGTTTCCATCTACAATTACTATTTTCTCTGGGCTTGAAGATTTCAATTAACCGGCTCCTTGTGTGACATTTTATGGCATTTGATCGGGCAGCCATTTTTATTCCAGGTTTTCATTCTAAGAACCAAACTGGCTGTTCAAATCGGCCATTTCAATAGCAGAGGCGGCAGCCTGCCAACCCTTGTTACCGGACTTGCTGCCTGCTCTTTCTATAGCCTGCTCCAGGGTATCACTGGTAACCACCCCGAATATTACAGGGATCCCTGTGTCAAGGCCGACACTGGCTATCCCTTTGGCCACTTCGGAGGCCACATATTCAAAATGCGGAGTCGCCCCGCGGATAACCGCTCCAAGACAGATCACAGCATCGTAGCGCTTGCTTTGCGCAGCTTTTAAAGCTCCCATCGGGAGTTCAAATGATCCGGGCACCCAGATAATTTCAATTCCTTCTTCTTTGGCTTCGTGCCGCTTTAAACAGTCCAGGGCGCCACTTAAAAGGTGTCCGGAGATGAATTCATTGAAACGGCTGACAATAATGCCAAATCGGTAATCACGGGCTATAAGTTTTCCTTCAATAGTCTTCAAAATGTTCCCTCCCAGAGTTTAATGAGGAGCCCTAATTTTAACTCCCTTTTTATTACTGCTGTTTCCTATCTTGCTATGTCTGATTTAAACCTCTTTAACCATATTCAGATAGTGACCAAGCTTGGTTTTTTTGGTCGACAAATACTCGTTATTGTACTGGCATGGTTCAACTTCTATAGGGACTCTTTCGACAATATTCAATCCGTAACCTTCAAGCCCTTTAATTTTACGGGGGTTATTGGTGAGGAGTTTAATGTTTTTCAAATCTAAATCGACCATGATCTGCGCCCCCACTCCATAATCACGCAAATCAACTTCAAAGCCGAGAGCTTCGTTGGCTTCACAGGTATCTTTACCCTGATCCTGCAATTCATAAGCCCGGATTTTATTTAGAAGCCCGATCCCCCGACCCTCTTGACGCATGTAAATCAAGACACCGTTACCGTTTTCTGAGATCTGTCGCATTGCTTGATACAGCTGGTTGCCGCAATCACAGCGCAAAGATGCAAAAACATCTCCGGTCATACATTCAGAGTGAACCCTCACTAGTGTCGGCTTTTTAGGGTCAATTTCACCCTTGATCAAGGCTAGATGAGTTAATTCGTCAACACTGTTCTCATATATAACCAGTTTAAATTCACCCAGAAGTGTAGGCAATTCTGTTGTCGCAGAACACCATACCAATTTTTCCTTTTTCAAACGATAATTGATCAAATCAGCCACACTGATCATTTTTAAATTATGCTCGTTGCAAAATTCGATAAGCTGAGGTAAGCGGGCCATACTTCCATCTT
>SKPU01000084.1 GCA_007119335.1 Syntrophomonadaceae bacterium | reverse complement strand
GAGCCAGGAAAGCGGCTAAACGTAAAGGAAGAGGTATGGCCTCAGGGCTGGGAAAGACATCCGGCCGGGGGCAAAAAGGACAAAAGTCTCGTTCGGGCTCCGGTGTGCGCCTGGGATTCGAAGGCGGTCAAATGCCATATTTTCAGCGTCTGCCGAAGCGTGGCTTTACGAACATACATAAGCAGAAGTGGAATGTCATTAATATAAGTGACCTAAACAAGTTTGAAGAAGGGACCCAGGTGACTCCGGATTTGTTGCTGGAAGCAGGCATCCTTAAGAATCTGCGAGATCCCCTGAAAGTGCTTGGTGACGGTGAATTGGATCGAAAATTAGAGATTAAAGCTCACCGTTTCAGCAAACAGGCTCTAGCTAAGATCGAGGCCGCCGGCGGAAAGGCAGAGGTGATTTAATTGTTAGAAACAATTCGTTCAGCATGGCGAATTAAAGAGTTGCGAGAGCGTATACTCTTCACCCTGGCCATGTTCGTGGTTTTCAGGGTAGGATCGGCCATTCCGGTTCCTGGTGTTGATGCCAGTATGCTGGCTGAATTTTTTCAGGAGGATACCATCTTTGGTTTTGTCAATATCATCGGCGGTGGAAATCTAAGCAATTTCACCATATTTGCCCTGGGCATTATGCCTTATATTAACGCTTCTATTATCATGAACCTTTTGACAATAGTAATTCCTAAGTTGAAGGAATGGAGCCAGGAGGGCCCTGAAGGAAAGAAAAAAATATCACAGATTACCCGTTACGGGACAATCGCGATTGCTCTTATTCAGGCCCTTGGTTTATCGACTGTGATAGCAGGCGAAGCAGTGGTTGACAGGACAACCCTTTCCTATATTACTATTATTATTTCGCTGACAGCTGGAACTGCATTCTTAATGTGGATGGGTGAATTAATTACTGAAAAAGGAATTGGTAACGGAATTTCGCTGATCATTTTTGCCGGTATTGTTGCCGGATTCCCAATGGGAATTGCCATGATAGCCGAGCAGTATCGCTTTGGTGAAGTAAATATGGTGGCAATTATTGCGGTGGTTATTATCCTGCTTGCCCTGATTATCGGTATTATCGGTTTGGATCAGGGTCAGCGAAGAGTTAACGTTCAGTACAGTAAACGCGTAGTTGGCCGTAAAATGTATGGTGGACAGGCTACGCATATACCGATGAAAGTAAACCAGGCAGGTGTTATTCCGGTTATTTTTGCTTCGGTTATCTTGAGCTTTCCACAAACGATGGTTAGCTTTATACAGCATCCGGTAGCTCAAAGCATCGCTCAGAGCTTAAGCTGGGGGAGCAACCTGAACCTGATTTTATATATGACCTTGATCATTCTGTTTACTTTCTTTTATACTGCGGTTCAGTTCGATCCGTTCCAGGTTGCAGGTAATATCAAGAAATACGGTGGTTTTATTCCCGGCCTGCGTCCGGGGCGTCCAACAGCAGATTACCTGGCCAGGATAACATCACGTTTAACTACTGCGGGAGCTTTTGCGCTTGCATTTGTTGCTGTTTCTCCCTTAGTGTTGGAGCGAATGACCGGGATGAGCATTATTTTTGGAGGAACCGGTTTAATTATTGTGGTCGGGGTAACTCTGGAAACATTTAAGCAGATTGAGAGTCACATGATGATGCGCAGTTATCGCGGATTCATGAAATAGTGAAAGCTATATGATGAAGCTCAAGTCAGCGCGAGAAATAAAATTGATGCGAGAAGCGGGAAAGATTGTCGCTGAAGTGCATCATGAAATGGAGAAAGCAGTTAAAGTTGGTGTAACCACCGGTAAACTGGATAAGATTGCGGAAAAATGTATCCGCAAGTATGGAGCTGAACCTGCCTTTCTGGGGTATCATAATTTTCCGGCATCAATATGTGTTGCTGTAAATAACGAGGTTGTTCATGGGATACCAGGCTTGCGTAAACTTAAAGAGGGCGATATAATCAGCATTGATGTTGGTGCTCGTTTGAAGGGTTATTACGGTGATGCTGCTGCCACTTATCCGGCAGGCGAGATATCAGCGCAGGCCCAAAGGTTAATTGATGTGACAAAAGCATCTCTGCAACGAGCGATTGAGGCAATGCAAATCGGTAAAAGGCTTTCAGATATTTCTTACGCGGTTCAGAGCTATGTTGAAGAGCACTCGTTTTCAGTGGTCCGAAATTATGTGGGCCATGGTATTGGTGAAGACATGCATGAAGAACCACAGGTGCCGAACTTTGGTTTACCGGGACGTGGTCCATTATTGCAGCCGGGAATAGTACTGGCAATTGAACCAATGGTTAATGCCGGCAGTTGGGAAGTTGAGGTTTGCGATGATCAGTGGACCGTAGTTACCAGTGATGGCAGTCTCTCTGCTCATTTTGAGCACACTGTGGCATTGGGAAATAACGGAACCGAAATCCTTACCTCTACCAACCTTCTTTAAGGAGGGCGAGGCAATGGTAGAATTGCAACCAGGTCAATTGGTCCGTTCTCTGGCCGGTCGAGATAAAGGAAAGCATTATCTGGTTCTCCGGGAGATGGACCACAAATACGTGTTCCTTGTTGACGGACGCAGTCGTCCTCTGGATCGGCCGAAGAAGAAAAACAAGGCCCATCTTCAACCATATGAGCGCAGGACGGATTTGGGCGAGCTGCTTGAGACTAAAAGTTTAAGTGATAGTCAGGTCATCGAATTTTTGAAAAATCTGGTACCGGAAACCGGGATTCCTGAAAAGGAGGTTTGACTGGTAACATGAGCAAGAAAAAAGATGTGGTTGAAGTAGAAGGCACTGTTGTCGAACCGCTGCCGAATGCCATGTTCCGGGTTGAGTTGAAGAACGGGCACAAGATTCTGGCTCATGTATCGGGCAAAATCCGGATGAATTTTATTCGCATTCTGCCGGGCGACAGGGTTTTGGTTGAACTATCGCCTTACGATTTAACTCGGGGACGCATTACCTACCGCTACAAGTAAGGAGGTTCGCTATCATGAAGGTGAGGCCCTCTGTGAAGAAGATGTGTGAAAGATGTAAGATAATCCGGCGCAAGGGCATGGTTGTTGTTATTTGTCAAAACCCTAAGCATAAGCAAAGACAGGGTTAAGATTGTTGAAGTCAGGGGGATTATGCCCAAGGAGGTGTTAAACGATTGGCCAGAATTGCAGGTGTAGACTTACCGCGTGAAAAAAGAGTAGAAATAGCTTTGAGTTATATTTATGGAATCGGACGAAGCAGGGCAGTGTCGATCCTTTCCCATACCGGAATAAGTTCCGAGACCAGGGTGAGGGATTTGACTGAGGATGAATTGGGCCGTCTGCGGGAGTTTATCGACAAAAATTATAATGTCGAGGGTGATTTGCGCCGCGAGGTAGCTTTAAATATCAAAAGACTGGTTGAAATCAGCAGTTATCGCGGAATTAGACATCGACGCGGCCTACCGGTGCGGGGACAGAAAACCAAAAATAACGCCCGTAGCCGCAAGGGTGCGCGTAAGACAGTCGGTATCCGTCGCAAGACATAGAATTTTTTTAGAAGGGAGGAAATAGTATACAGTGGTTAAGAAAAAAACGACTACCCGCACTAAACGGCGCGAGAGGAAAAATGTAGAGCGCGGGGTTGCTCATATCAAATCGACCTTTAATAACACGTTTATAAACATCACAGACGAAGCCGGAAATGGTATATCCTGGTCAAGTGCCGGTAACGTTGGGTTTAAAGGATCCCGAAAGTCAACTCCTTTTGCCGCCCAACTTGCTGCTGAGACCGCAGCTAAGGTAGCGACTGATCATGGTATGAGGCAGGTTGAAGTTTATGTTAAGGGTCCGGGTGCTGGTCGTGAAGCGGCCATCCGCTCTCTACAGGCAGCCGGTCTGGAAGTCAATGCAATAAAAGATGTTACCCCGATACCACATAACGGATGCCGTCCGCCAAAAAGGCGGAGGGTCTAGCTTTTTTAACTGAAGGAGGTGTAACATTAACTAAATGGGACGCCATACAGAAGCAGTTTGTCGTTTGTGTCGAAGAGAAAAAGATAAGCTTTATTTAAAAGGTGATCGTTGTTATTCTGATAAATGTGGTGTAGTGCGCCATGCTTACCCGCCGGGAGAGCACGGGCAGGCTCGGCAGAAGTTTTCAGAATATGGAATGCAGCTTCGTGAAAAACAAAAAGCACGGCGCATCTACGGTGTTATGGAAAGACAGTTTCGCCGGTATTTTAAAGAAGCTGATCGCCGCAGAGGTGTAACCGGTGAAATTTTAATACAGCTTTTAGAAAGTCGTCTGGACAATGTTGCCTATCGCCTCGGATTAGGAAGATCCCGCGCGGAAGCAAGGCAATTAATTAATCATGGTCATTTCGAAGTCAACGGACGTAAAGTGGATATTCCATCTTACTTGATCAAGGTTGGCGACGTAATTGCAGTTCGGGAGAACCGGAAGAACAAACCGGTGTTTAAAGAAATTACCGAAGCTAGAGATCAACAGGGGACAGTGGACTGGCTGGAAGTGGATCATGAAAAGCTTCAGGGGCGGGTCTTAAGGATGCCCCAACGCGATGAGATTGATGTGCCGGTAACCGAGCACCTTATTGTGGAGCTTTATTCCCGGTAATTGAATACTGCACCCTCAATATATTAAGCAAGGAGGGTAAATAGGAAACATTATGATTGAAATAGAAAAGCCAAAAATTGAGTGTACAAAAAGAGATAATCAACAGAATTACGGCCAATTTGTTGCTGAACCTCTGGAAAGAGGTTACGGAACTACCCTGGGTAATGCTTTGCGTAGAATACTATTGTCATCGCTGCCCGGAGCGGCAGTAACCAGTGTTAAGTTTGACGGGGCTTTACATGAATTTTCTAACCTGCCCGGGGTGCTGGAAGATACGATAGAAATCATTCTCAACTTAAAGACTATTTCGTTAAAAATTCACTCGGAGGAGCCGCAAACCCTAATTATTGATACCGATCAAGCCGGGGCGGTCAAGGCCAAGGATATTAAAGCGCCTTCCGATGTTGAGATCTTAAGTGAAAATGACCATATCTGCACGTTGGAACAAAACTCCAGGCTGTACATGGAAATGACAGCCGTCAACGGGCGGGGATATGTCCCTGCGGAGAGAAACAAAATTCCGCAGCAGCCGATTGGAGTAATCCCTGTAGATTCAATGTTTTCACCGATCCGTAAGGTTAATTATCATGTTGAAAATACCAGGGTTGGTCAGATAACCGATTATGATAAGCTGACTTTGGACATCTGGACTGACGGCAGCATTCAGCCTGATGAAGCTGTTAGTTTGGCTGCCAAGATATTGAATACTCATATTTCACTGTTTATCAGCCTTACCGAACAGGTTGACGATGTAGAGATTACTTCTGACCGCAAGGAAGAAGACCTTGAACGCATCCTTGAAATGACTATAGAAGAGTTGGACCTTTCGGTACGTTCATACAACTGCCTTAAACGGGCAGGTATTAACAAGGTAGGGGAATTGGTACGCAAACCAGAAGAAGAAATGATGAAAGTACGCAACCTGGGCAAGAAATCGCTGGAAGAAGTAGAAAACAAGCTTGATGAGCTTGGTTTAAGCTTCAACCGCAGCAGAGAGTAAGCCTTCAAGGAGGAAACCTAGAATGTCATACCAGAAGCTCAGTCGAAAAAGCGGCCCCAGGCGAGCCCTATTGCGCGGCCTGGTTACAAATTTATTACGCCATGGGAGAATGGAAACTACAGCTGCCAGAGCTTCAGCGATTAGACCAATGGCTGAAAAAATGATCACTTTAGCCAAGCGAGAGGATATTCATGCTCGCCGTCAGGCAATGTCCTTTTTGACTGATGAAGATGTGGTAAAAAACCTTTTTGAACAAACCGGTCCAAGAATGGCAGGCCGGGAAGGTGGTTATATCCGCATTATTCCAAAAGGTTCGAGGCGGGGAGACGGGGCTCCGATGGTAATTTTGGAGCTTGTTGAATAATTTAAAAGATGTTTAGTGCGCCTAGTGCAATTGTTGAAGCCAAAGCAGTAGAGTTTTATTATACGGGAGAAGAAACAAGTGCTTCTCCCGCGCTTTCCGGGATTAATCTGGCTGTAAAACAGGGAGAGTATGTAGCCTTGATTGGGCCGAATGGTTCCGGAAAAACTACTTTATTGAAGTTATTTAATGCCCTGTTAACACCTTATACTGGCGAGGTCATGGTTGAGGGCATTTCTACTGATTGTGAAGAGGAAATTTCACAGATCCGGCGGATGTGCGGTATGATTTTTCAAAACCCTGACAATCAGTTAGTGGCTACAACAGTTGAGGAAGATATTGCTTTCGGTCTGGAAAACCTGGCTTTACCATCGAAAATAATCCGCCAGCGGGTTGATGATGTAGCCCGCTTACTCGGTCTTGAGGGGTTGCTTCGCCAACCACCTCATTTGTTATCCGGTGGAGAAAAGCAGAGAGTGGCTATTGCCGGTGTTTTGGCTATGGAGCCGCGGTGTATTTTGATGGACGAACCCACATCTATGCTCGATCCTGCGGGCCGGCGGGAGGTAAACGCCACTGTTAGGGATTTAAATAACAACCAGGGGCTTGCAGTGATCCATGTAACTCATTTTCCGGAAGAAGCGGCGGCTGCCGACCGGGTTGTTGTTTTAAGTGAAGGCCGGATTGTTGGGCAGGGTCCTCCGGAAGAGATTCTGACCGATCTGGAAATGATTCACAAGCTAGGTTTGCAGGGTCCTGCTGCGGTAGAGCTGGCAGCCATGCTTCGCGAAGATGGTTATCCGTTGGCGCCACAATTACTATACAGCCGGGAGTTGGTGGACAGCATATGTTCATTGGAACGGAAAAGCTGACTCATACTTATATGCCCGGCATGCCATATGCAAAAGAAGCCTTACGGAATATAACATTTAGTTTTGAAAAAGGTGATTTTGCTCTGATTATCGGTCCATCCGGGTCCGGGAAATCTACCTTGATTCAACACCTGAACGGCTTACTCAGACCATCTTCAGGCCGGGTTTTCTTCGATCATGAAGCGATCGGTTCTGACAAGCATAAATTGCTTCAAATAAGACGACGTATCGGGCTCGTTTTTCAAATGCCCGAGGAACAGTTTTTTTCTGAAACGGTTTTTGATGAGATTGCTTTTGCCCCGCGTAACCTTGGTTTGGAAGAACGCCTGGTTCATGATAGGGTAAAAGATGCCCTTCAAAAAGTTGATCTAGATGCAGAAATATTCGCAGGCCGTCACCCTTTTCAGCTCAGTGCAGGTCAGAAGCGTCTTGTGGCCATAGCAGCAGTGCTATCGTTAGAGCCGGAAGTGCTTATCCTTGATGAGCCGACTGCAGGCCTTGATTCAGCCGGTAGGCGAACCCTTTTTAAACTGCTTACATATCTTAACCGTAATGAACGGTTGACCGTGATTATTTCCACTCACCATCTTGATGAAGCAGCTGCTTTAGCCGGTCCTGTTTTAGTGCTTAAGGATGGGTGTTTGGTGATGAATGGGCTGGCCGCAGATATATTTACCAGGCGAAGTGAACTTGATGAGTTAGGGTTGGCGCTGCCTCCGGTTACGGAAATTATGCACAATCTTTTTGAAGCTGGTTTGCCCGTAAATATCGCGGTCTATAGTCTTTCTGGCGCAAAAGAAGAAATAATGAAGCTTAAGAGGCGGCGTGACTGATGAGCCGAAGCATTACCCTGGGGCAATATTTGCCAGGCGAAAGCCTGATTCATCGCTTTAATCCGCGTTTTAAAATATTAGCCCTGCTAATAATATTAATTTTACTTTTTAGCCTGCAAACGTTCGGTGGGCTTGGTGTATTGCTTTTTTTTGCCCTGCTGGTTTTTGCAGTGGCAAAAGTTCCTTACCGTTTTTTATTGTGGGGTTTAAGACCGGTTTTATTTATTGCTTTTTTTGCTCTGG
>SKPU01000055.1 GCA_007119335.1 Syntrophomonadaceae bacterium | reverse complement strand
GTTTAACCCGTAGAGTTCTTCAATGCCGCAAACTTGAGCCCATTCTTCGATATCATGAAGCGGCCGGGGATGGTGGAGCCGGTTAGCCACCAGGACATCTGAGACTTCACCGGTGGTAACAATCTGGCCGTTTTCTTTGCGCTCCGGAATTATTTTGTCAATGATCGCCTTGATCCGCATTCTTTCCAGCAAGGGCCTGGTAAGGTAGAGCGAACCTAATATCTTTTCTGTTTTATACCGAAAGACTTGCTTCGGTTTAGGGTTGAACCCGGCTTTAAATGGGTAGCCACTGTTACCCCGGTACTTGTTGCGACTCATGTCCACTCTCCTCGATGTCTTCGGCTTAAGATTAAATTCGACGTCGGGTGGAAAAGTACCTTTTCAGAATATTAGATCTTTTTTCTTTCCCTTCTAATATTTACTATTAAGTCTTTAGCCACAAATACGATTCAGGGAACCTGAGAAATATGGGCTTAGGGCTTTTTTTTCTATAAACATGGGCCAAGGCATACCTTTGCAACATTAAGCTTACAGGAAAAACCGATCCGCGTACAATACAGGAAGCACTTGGACATTACAGGGTAGCATTTACTTTAGATGTATATAGCGGAGTTACAGCAACAATGAAGAAAGAAGCCACCGATAAAGTTTGCCGTCTGATGGCTTCCTGCTTGGAATAAAGAATGTTGCATATAGCAACTTCTAGTAGACCGGGGCCGTAATCCCCGATCAATATTTTTACAAAAACGGGTGTATAAAGGGTGTAAATCAGGGTTTTCGTGGTGATTTATCAAGGTAAGGAAACCCCGAAAACCCTTTATTTACAGTGGTGGGGACAGAGGGTTTTGAACCCACGGCCTCTTGAATGTGAATCAAGCGCTCTCCCCCTGAGCTATGTCCCCATATACTTTATATTTTCTTCTACTAGATGCAGTAATATTATAACACACATAGTCAGATCGTTAATAGATACGGATAGATCAGGATTATAATTCTTCCAAACTCAGCTTTGCTCCATCACCTTGTAACATTCTTGTAACATTGATGCTGTATAATATGGAACGTCATGATATGGCAGAAGAATAAACGCTGTTTCACAATAATGATCTTGCCACATACTGAAGAAGCTACTTTTAGCCTGCGTATTCCACTATTTATGATTCAGGCAGCCGTAGTTCTTTTGGTGTTTGGATTTTTCGGTTTTGGAGTCGTTGGCTACTATTATCTTAAAACTGCAGCTGAAGCACAAGAAACCGCTGAACTTCGTCAGATCAACAGGGCTCAACAAGAAGAGATTGATGCCCTGGCCGTTGAATCCCAGCGAGTTTTAGCACAAATGAATGAACTCGATAAAATGATTTACAGTGTTAAGGAAAAAATAGATGAAGAAGCGTCGGAAGTAATGGATAACCCAATAGAGGTAAGCTTCACAGATCCAGATCAGGCTGCAGCTGAATCGTCTGGATTATATAACCATAGCAACAGCATTAATTCTGCAAGTTCTTCAAGCGCTTATTTACTTGCGCAGTCTGGATTTAAAGAACACGAATTATCTTATGGAAGCCGCTCCTCTACAGGCAGGGTTCTTGACCGGGCGGCAAATAATATTGCCATGCTCCACGACATTGTCCCGGAGCGTTCTGAGGCACTTGATGATTTTGGAGCATACATAGAACAGATTGAAGAGAAGGTAGAGCAGATTAAAGAGAAGGCCGCGCAGACTGATTTCAAACCACAAATATGGCCGGCCCGCGGGCGAATCACTTCCGGATTTGGAACCAGAGAAATTCCTTACACTGGCGGCTATCAATTCCATAGCGGGGTTGATATAGCTGGTTCACACGGATCATCTGTCTGGGCTAGCGCTAACGGAAAAGTTACTTATTCCGGTTACAGGGGCAGCCTTGGAAATCTCCTGATTATCGATCATGGCAACGGTTATGAGACTTATTACGCGCATCTGGATGGATTTGCGGCGAAAACCGGAGAAGAAGTTGAGAAAGGCCAGACCATCGGTTACATGGGACGGACCGGTCGAACCACAGGGACTCATCTTCATTATGAAGTTCACCATAGCGGATCACCGGTTAATCCAAGACGCTACATGGATGGACACTAACCTGAATATCTCTATTCTCCTAATAAACAATAATTTCCAGTAACTTGCGGGCATCTTTTGATAAGCCATAACTATCAATTTCATCGCGCAGCAGTTCAGGATCTCCGTAGCCGCCAACGATACCGTTCAGCCGGGCAGCAACCGTTGAATCTGTAAGATCACTTACCTTCGGATAATAAGCCTTAATTTCAGTGAGAAGCCCAGGCCTGTTTTGCAGGTAGTACTTCTTGTGATAATCTTCTGCTATATAAAATGTATCAAGCGCTATTACCTCAGTATAGATCTTTTTCTGCAACTCTTCTTTTACAGCCTCTTTACTTTCAACAGCAGCTTTCTCCTGTTCCTCATTTTCAAATAAAATTGCCGACATATACTGTCTTGACCAGGCTTTATTGGTCGGACTATGGTTTTCCCAAAAAATCTGCAGAATATCTTCATATGTAATAATTGAAGGGTCATAATCGACCTGAAAAACTTCAATGTGATCTCCCAGATTTTCATAAGTTGGATTTTTCGTGCTGCCGCCGGCATAACCTACTCGCGTTCTGTATACTCCTTTAATTTGCCCGAACCGGGCATCAGGTCCCCAAAATCAGCCCCTTGCCAGGGTTGCTGTTTCAAGGTTTTTAGGGATCTCTTGATCCAATGTGGGCAGTGAGTCGTTTACTTTTACTTTTTCTTCTTCCATGGTTAACGCTTCCTTTCCATTTCCTGAATCAACATTATCAAGCTGGCCATCATTACAACTGCTTATCAAAAAGATAGCTGCTATTAAAACAAAGCAGGTAGCTATAAATAAGTGTTTTTCTTGTAATCTATTATTCATCTTTTAAACCCTCCAGGTGGCTTTGGGCCTCCTCATAATAATTATCGCCTTCCTCAACTTTTTCAAAATAACTAATCGCCGAAGAATAATCACCTAACAAGTAACTGGCCCGGCCCAGGATAAAAGCCAGCGGCTTGATATCACCATAATTTTCTTTCATAATCGGTCCTAATTCTATTATATCATACAAATGGCGTTCCGCCTCAGACCGGTTGCCTTCTTCGAGATAAAAATTTGCCAGCTGTAAGCGAGATGAAGCTGCCTGCATGTAACCGCTCTCTGAAAACGGCCGCAGATAAATTAAGCGATCTATATATTCAAGACCTTCTTCAAGATCGACATAACGAAATAGCAGGTCACCATAGCGGCTCACATAACGGGGATTATAGGGTTCAAGTTCATAAGCCTTTCTGGCCAATGAAATAATCTCTTCCATATCGGCTTGCTCGCCTGTTCGATTAGCCCGGTCTTCAATTAAAACTCCTAAATTATGATAATTGTCGGTTCGAAAAGGATCCAGTTCAATAGCCTTGCGCATTTCTGCTTTTGCCCCTTTAATATTATTCATTTCCATCAACTCCTGGGAGCGCCAGGTAGTATTAATGCCACTCAACAAGATGAGAGTATAGATAAACATGAAAAGACCGATGGCAGCTCCACTGATCCCGATCAACATGCCGCGCCTTCCGGGCTGCTGCTGTTCAATCCGGCTCCAGGGGAACCAGGTGTTGTTGTCAAGACTGCGCCCGGCACCGAGTAGAACAAAGAGGAAGATACCAACCGCGCCCATGGAAAAACTCCAATCGATAACGCTATGAGCTCCCAAAGCGGCAACCGGTAAAAAAGAAGCTGCCCAGAGCTGCCATACCCTGAGAGAGACTCTGTTCTTCAGGCAGTTACGTATAAAAGCCACTGCGAAACTGACCCAAATCCCAACAAAAGCCAAAAAACCGAACAAACCGGCTTCTATCCAGACTTGCAAGAAATGATTGTGAACTTCAGTCGTATTATAAGGGCGATCCTGATAAGCCCGGTAAAGAGCGTTCCAGCCTCCGCCACCCGCACCTGTCATAGTATAATCCCCAATTACTTCAACTGCATCCTCCATAAAATCAACCCTGGCCCTTAAATTTCGATCCAGTGAATAGGAGAATATACGATCATAAAAACGGTCTGGAAGCATCCGGTTCAGAGCGAACCTTAAATTATGTTCTGTCTCTTCTGAGCGGAGAGTAACTTCCCGCGCATTTACTGATGTCCCGGGATAGCGGTTATAAATGCGCACATCTAGACGCTCCATATCCTCTTCCGTCTCAAAGGTAAATTCTTTTTTCTCCCAACCATCAGTTGCTCCGCCCCTTTCATCAAGGACTTCTACATCCCGGTAGCCGGGAAGCAATCCAAGGACCCTGACCCTCCAGGCATAAGCAGGTTCTTCTTCATCGACCACAGGTTCAGCTTTTGCATTGATCTCCATAGCCAGCTGATAAACTTCTTCAGGAATGGCATTGCTGATCACCTGCTCAACGCTCTGAGACTCTGCTGATTCGTCAGCAGTACGTTCTAATTGAATCGGACCCAGCGCCGGTAAAATGGAGACCACAAATAGGGCTGCCAAAACAAGCGCTGACCCTCCACCAGCGAGGGCGATACGAAGCTTGCGGCTTTGACTGAGATATAGCTCCACAAGCAAACCCAGAAAAACAGCCGCAGCGACAGCCCCTATAATTAAAACCCAGGCCTGGGCGGGTGTATCTGATCTGAAAACAGGATCCACCATCAAAGCAGCCGGAACCGCAGTCAGGCCGGTAACAAGTAAATATAGGAATGAGCGCAGCCTTTCACCGGGAGCGGCAACCAAAACTAGCAACATACTCAAAGGAGGTAAAAGTATCCAGGCACCGCGAGAAAAAGTTAGAACCACCGTTATAAGCATTAATGCTGCCGGGGCGAGATATAAAACTTTAAACCATTTTTTAGCAAGCGGCGCCAGGCCAAGCGCCAGCAGGTAGGCCGCCATCAGGTAAGCAGCAGCAGTGTTTGCATAACCCATCGGAGAAGCGATTCGGTTAGAAGCATAGGCTCCTGCAAATTCCCAGTGACCGGCAGGAACACCCAGGCTGGCCACTGTGACGACAAAAGCGGCAAGCAGGGCCACATGCAAAACAAGGTTGACACCGGGAGGCAGATACGATGAACTTTCTTGATCTTCTTGATCTGCATTACCTTCTTGATTTAAATTTAGCTTATGCGCAGGGAACCACCAGTAACGGGAAATGTCAAGCGCGACAAGGTAAACTACCAGATAAGATGCAACTTTTAATAATTCTTCCAGTGCGTCGCGTTTGTGTACCGCAAAGAAGAAGGAAATAAAGTATGCTAACAATAGCACAATCAGGCAAATATCCAGGGGAGAGTCAAGTAAACGCCCGTCTTTTTTGAATAGACGAAACCAACCCCACACAATCAACAGACCAAAAATAACCACTTTGGCAATTAATAATTCGCGAGGAAAAAACAAACCACGCTCAAATGGCCCTATAAACAATAACAGCGAAATCACCGTGAGCATTAAATAAGGAAGGCCTTTTTCTACCCAGCCTTTGATGTTATCCATCCTTGCATTTTTATACTGCCGTGTATGCGTGGAATTAACCTTTTTACCGGTGACGCTGCCTTGTTTTTTCTTCTTCTCCTTGCCAGATGTTTTACGCGCCAATTACGACCCCTCCACCAAAAATAGGCCTGTCTATAAGGATGTTTGCAAAGCAGCGAGCAGCAAATTAATACTTTAGATTTAATGTACTAAAAGGCCGCCTGAACCAATACAGGCAGCCTTAGTATACCATGTTTTGCTAAATTGAAACACAATGCTATGGCAGGAAACTTCGTGAGCTTATAAAACAAAACTTTAAAACCCCTTATTCCTCGTAAATATCATCCGGAGCATTCTCCTCGTATACATTGTCATCAGGATCGTTTAGCTCCAGAATAGCTCCTTCTGCTTTGTAAATCGCACCACCACTTCTGGCCCGGTTGCCTTCAAAACTATTGTTGGCAGCAGTAATATTAGACTCAGCAGTAATAAATAATCCCCCGCCATCCCGACGAGACTCATTGCTTCTCATCAGATTGCCATCAATGATTGGATCAGATGCCTGGATAAAAATCCCGGCTCCATTGCGCTCCGCATAGTTATCGGTGATATCATTGTCAGTGACTTCAGCATTTGCCTGATTGCTTAGAGCTAATCCGCCTCCATTGGTGGCCCGGTTGTCAGA
The DNA here is from genome assembly GCA_007119335.1 of Syntrophomonadaceae bacterium. Taxonomy (GTDB): domain Bacteria; phylum Bacillota; class Dethiobacteria; order DTU022; family DTU022; genus B1SED10-74M. The sequence continues at coordinate 1,839 of SKPU01000055.1, read as the reverse complement.
AATTGTATTGATTTTTATGGTGGGAGAAGAATCAATATTTACTGCCACCCCACCTCCGGCGTCTGCTTCATTACCGATAATTATGTTGTTTTCAAGAGTAGGCGAGGATCCAATAAAAATAGCCATTCCTCCACCCAGGGAACCGGCATAATTGTCGGAAATATCATTGTCTACAATTTCCGGTGAAGATTCTGCTATAAAGAATCCACCACCGTTATTTTCTGCATTATTATCGAAAATACTATTGTTCAGGACACTTGGGTTGGTCTGAAAAAATGAAAAAGCACCACCATTATCGGCCCGATTATTATGAATAGTATTAGCTTCAAATACGGACATAGCCTCTGCCTCTCCACTAACAGCAACTGCACCACCACTTCTACCGGCAGTATTATCAGCAATTTCATTAGCCCGAACAGTTGCAGAAGAGTCTACTATAAACAATCCTCCCCCACCACCATCCGCGACATTATCAATAATCTTGTTGTCGCGAATAAAGGGTGAGGCATGATAAACCATGATCCCTCCTGCGCGAGAGCTAACATTGTTGGTAATTACATTATTGATTATAGTCGGGGAACAATCTCTTAAGATAATTATCCCACCCCCGTAGTTAGCAGGTTCTTCGCGCATCTCACCTTCAATTTCAAACTCCAGGTTTTCCCGGTTACCGCTACCGCCGGTTATAGTAAAACCGGAGAGCACTGCATCTTCCCCCTCTTCGTTTTTAAAGGAAACCACTGAATCAGTACCGCCTCCATCAATGACGGTATCTGCGACAATCTCTGGATTTTCAGGGTCCACGCTGCGAATGGTTATATTCTTCCCTTGATAATTAATATTCTCGTTATAGGTTCCGGGCTGGACCACAATTTCATCGCCATCTTCTGATGCCTCAATTGCCTCCTCAATAGTTGAATAGTCATCTGGAACAACTATGGCACCCTCATCTATTTCAACATCGCCGTTTCCGGTATCAGTTCCATCACAGGCTGATAACGTAACAGCCAGGGTAAAGGTTAATACAGTAAATGCGATATAGTATAGAGGATACTTACGTGTAAACTTCTTCATTAATTAAAAACCTCCATTTCAGCCTTTATGACAAAGGTTTTCGGGCAATTAGATGTGCCCAAAAACCCCTACCGTGGTGGACGTGAGGGGACTCGAACCCCTGACCTCTTGAATGCGAGCCAAGTGCTCTCCCACCTGAGCTACACGCCCCCGCAGAAGTATTATAGCAAATAGAGATCTATTAAGCAATAGAAGAAAATAGCTTGAAATATAGGCCTGTATTCCTTTTCACAGATCGCATTAGTAGATTAATGGCACAATTTCATTTCCACATCTTAAGTGTTATAATACTCCTAAACAATCAAAGAAAGGTGTTCTAGGTGAACAAGAATAATTCTTTACCAACCCCCGCCGGTTTGCTGGGAGAAAAATTCAAGCAGCTGCAGGAGATACTTGGCGAAATGGACAATGCCCTGGTTGCTTTTTCTGGAGGGGTTGACAGTACCCTCCTTATATACCTTGCCTCCCGGGTGCTGGAAAACAGAGTCCTGGCCGTAATTGCCCGATCCGAGACCTACCCTCCGGAAGAAATAGAAGAAGCAAGGCGCCTTGCGGAAAACTTTCAAATTGCATACGAAGTAATCAAAAGCGAAGAACTTGCTGATGAATACTTTGCAGAAAACACCCCTGAGCGCTGTTATTACTGCAAAAAAGAGCTGTTCGGAAAGCTGTGGAATTTGGCCCAAAAAAGGGGTTATCAATTCGTGCTTGACGGTGCTAACCACGATGACCTGGCTGACCACCGGCCGGGCATGCAGGCGGGTC